>DASVPF010000240.1:0-5748 GCA_036382965.1 Thiobacillus sp. | reverse complement strand
CGGTGCTGGTGCTGGAGCTGGCCGAGGGCGAGACGCTGGAGCAGAGCCTCGCCGACGGGCCGCTGGAGCCGCGGCGCGCGATTCGCCTGCTGACCCAGCTCGCCGCGGTATTGGCGTTCGGGCCGCTGGCGGGATTCGTCTACGCCATGGTGGGAATACAGGGAGCGGCGCTGCTGACCTATTTCGCCGGCCGCGGGCTGAGCCGGGACGCCATTCGGCGCCTGGCCGGCCCGCGCCTGAACCGGCTCTCGCGCGAGCTTCAGCGCCGCGGTCTGTTCTCCGTCATCGCGATTCGCCTGGTGCCGGTGGCGCCCTTCATCGTGGTCAACATGGTGGCGGGCGCCGCCCACGTCCGGATCGGCCACTATGCCCTCGGCACCGCGATCGGCATGCTGCCCGGCACGCTCGCCGCCACCGTGTTCGGCGGCCAGCTGGACAGCGTGCTGCGCAATCCCGGCAGCGTCGATTACGGCCTGATCGCCTTCCTCGTGGCCGGGCTGCTGCTGGCATTTTTTGCCTTGCGCGGGTGGCTGCGCCGACGTCTCGCCACGAACGGGAAAGCGCCGCGCCATGCTAATTAGCAGCAATGCTATTCACTTAGCCAATGAGCCGTTCGCCCTGAGCCCTTCGGCGAAGCTCAGGACAAGCTGGTCGAAGGGCATGTCCGAGTGGGCACAGGGCTTCGACAAGCTCAGCCCGAACGGTGATTGAGGTCTGTCATGAGTCATGGAAGCCTCAATAGAAAGGAAGGGCGCAGCTTCGCGGTGGCCTCGTACAACATCCACCAATGCGTGGGCATGGACGGCCGGCGCGATGCCGGGCGCATCGCCGCGGTCATCCGCGATCTGGATTGCGACGTCATCGGATTGCAGGAAGTGGATTCGCGCGCGGGGCCGCATGCCGAGTCGATGCAGCTCGACTACCTGGCGCACGCCACCGGCATGGAAGCGGTCTCGGGATCGACCATGCTGCGTCACGACGGCGATTACGGCAATGCGCTCTTCACCCGCCGCCCGGTGCTCGCCGTCCGCCGCCACGACCTTTCCTTCGCCAGCCGCGAGCCGCGCGGAGCGCTGGACGTCGATCTCGACATCGACGGCCAGCGGGTGCGCATCATCGTGACCCATCTCGGCCTTCGCCCGGCGGAGCGCCGCTACCAGGTCAAACAGCTGCTCGGCCTGCTGCATCCCACCGAACCGGGACAGATCGTCGTCGCGCTGGGCGACATCAACGAGTGGCTGCCCATCGGGCGGCCCTTGCGCTGGCTGCATGGCCGGCTCGGTTGCCCGCCGTCGCAGCGCACGTTTCCGACCCTGCTCCCGCTGTTCGCCCTCGACCGGATATGGGTGCGTCCCCACCATGCCCTGCTCGACGTGCGCGCACATGCGGGGCGCATCGCACGGATGGCGTCGGATCACTATCCGCTGAAGGCGGTCATTGCGCTCGCATGAGTTGCGCATGAAGCTCTACGTCGGCACCAGCGGCTACGCCTACAAGGAATGGAAAGGCCGCTTCTATCCCAAGGACCTGCCCGCGAAGCAGATGCTCCGTTATTACGGCGCGCATTTCCGCACGGTCGAAATCAACAACACCTTCTACCGCATGCCCACGACAGCGTTGCTACAAGCGTGGGCAGACGAGGTGCCGGCCGATTTCCGCTTCGTGCTCAAGGCGCCGCAGCGGATCACGCATCTGGCGCGGCTGCAGGACGCGGACGAGACGGTGGCGACTCTGCTCGACGTCGCCGCGACCTTGCAGCAGCGCCTCGGCGCGCTGCTGTTCCAGTTGCCGCCGAACCTGAAGAAAGACGTGGCGCGGCTGCGTGCGTTTCTCGCCCTGCTGCCGGGAGAACCCCGCGTGGCGTTCGAGTTCCGCCACGCTTCGTGGTTCGACGACGCGGTGTTCGCGTTGCTCAGCGAACATCGGGCGGCGCTGTGTATCGCCGAGGCCGAGGGCGATCTCGATGTGCCCGTCGTGGCAACCGTGGACTGGGGCTACCTGCGCCTGCGGCGCCCCGATTACGACGATGCGGCATTGCAGGCGTGGGCGCAGCGGCTGCGGCAACAGGACTGGCAGGAGGCGTTCGTGTTCTTCAAGCACGAGGACGCGGGAAGGGGCCCGCAGCTGGCGGCGCGGTTCATCGAGCTCGCCGCGTAGGGCAGCCCTTCAACGAACTCAGGGCGAACATGCAGAAGATGAATTGCGTGTGTGAGGTCTTCGATATATTTGCTTTGGGTGCTAACTGCTGCCCGTTCGTGGTGAGCTTGTCGAACCACTATTTCAGTCACATCCAGGCTAAGCATCTTCGCCGCTCAGCCTGCGGTACTGCGCCAGATGGCGCAGCGCCTCTCTGGGCCGGCCTTGCGTCTGGTAGAGACGGGCGAGGTTGTAGTGGCAATCAGCCAGGCCGTCGTCGTCGGAGAGCGCGCGTTCATAAGATTGCGCGGCCTCGTCGGTGCGCTCGGTGTCTTCCAGCAGGACGCCGAGGTTGTAATGCAGCAGGGCGTCGCTGCCGCACGCGGCCAGGCCTGCGCGATAGACGCGTTCGGCTTCGTCGAGGCGGCCGTCTTCGTGCAGCAGCCGTCCGAGGTTGGTCGCGGCGCCGGGATGCGCTGGGTCGGCTGCGAGCGCCTGCTCATACGCATCTTGCGCCGCCTCGGCATCGAGCGCTTCCAGCACCGCGCCGCGGCCAAACCAGTCTTCGGCAAGCGCTTTTGCTGCTTCCTGGCGGTCGATCAGGCTGAGCACGCCGTCCGCCACGTCCACCTCGAGCGCCAGCAGATACTGCCCGGTTTCGGCCTGCCAGCGGGTGTCGCCTTCCTGCACCGCGACGCGGTCGCCGACGGCGACGATGCGCAATCCGGACAGCGGCACGTCGTCCGGAAGCTGGCTGCGCAACTTCTTCAGCGAGCGGATGATGCGGCGGTGCGACAGATTCGCCTGGGCGAGCGCCCAGGCGGTGCGCAACACGATCAGATCCTGGAACGAGAACAGGAAGGCGCCGCGCGGCCCCCGTTCCGGCGTGACGAAGCCGGCCTGGACCAGGCTGCGGATCGTGCTGCGCGGCAGGTTCAGCAGCTTCTCGACGGTGCGTACGCCGTACGGGTGCATCGGCTGGCGGCAGGCTTATTTCTTTGCGGCCTTGCGGCTGGCGGGATGAGCCGTGGCAACCCGCTTGGGCGGCTTGCGCGGCGCCTCGGCAGGCACCGCGCCCTTCTTGCCGAGGCTCTGCCGCAGCGCTTCCATGAGATCGATGATCTGCGCGCCCGCGGCTGCCTCTTCGGGCACGGCGATTTCCTGGCCTTCCACCTTCTTCTCGACCGCGGCCTCGATCCGCTCGCGCACCGCGTCGGTGTAGGCATCGGGATCGAAGGTCTCGGTGCTCTGCTGCTCGATCAGCTGATGGGCGAGCTTGAGTTCGGCAGCCTTCACCTCGACGTGGGGTATCTCGAGTTCGCCGATCGCCCGCACTTCGGCGGCGTACAGGAGCTGCTGCATCACGAGGCCGTCCTCGAAGGGGCGTAGCATGACGATGTGCTGCTTGCCGTGGCTGGCCCAGCGGCCCAATGCGCAGCGATTCGTGTCGCGCAGCGCCTGTGCGAACAGCGCGTAGGGCTTGGCGCCGCCCTTGTCGGGGGCGAGGTAGTAGGCCTTGTCGAAAAAGATCGGATCGACCGATTCGACCGGCACGAACTCGGTGATGTCCACCGCATGCGAGCCGGCCTCCTCCAGCGCCTTGAGCTCCGCCGGCGAGAACACGACGTACTGGTCCTTGGCGAATTCGTAGCCCTTCACGATGTCCTCCTTCGGCACCACGATCTCCTCCCTGGCGCAGACATACTGCTGCTTGAGGCGCGATCCGCAGCCCTTGTGCAGCAGGTTGAAGGCGAAGCTCTTGCTGGCCGTGGCGGTGTAGAGCTTGACCGGAATCGCCACCAGGCCGAACGAAACCGTCAATGAGCTGATTGAGCGTGCTGCCATGGGAGTCTCCTATGCTGTCGTTCGCGCCAGCGTGCGCTCGAGGCTGTGCTTGCGGGTGAGCGCATCGCGCCAGGGGTCGCCGCTTTGCGCCAGGCGTTCGGCCACGTTGGTCAGGGTGAAATCCAGCGGCTGCGCCGTTTGCAGGTCTTCCCAGGTGAGCGGCATCGACACCGGCGCGCCGGGAAGCCCGCGGGGCGAATAGGCGGCGCACAGGGTCTTGGTGCGTGTATTCATCGTGTAATCGAAGAAAATTTTTCCGCTGCGCTTGGCGATGCTCCAGTCCATGGTGATGGACCGGGGATGCTGCCGCAGCAGGTGGCCGCCGACCAGACCGGCGATCTCGCGCACCGCGGCAAAATCCAGCGTGCGCTCGATCGGTACGAAGACGTGCAGGCCGGTCTTGCCCGAGGTCTTCACCAGCGGCACGAGCGCCATCGCCTGCAGCAGCTCGCGCAGCCAGAACGCCGTTTCCTTGCCCTTGTCGAAGGCGGCGCGGCTGTACTCGGGTTCGGCGCCCGCGGCTTCCTTGCCCGAATACACATAGGGGTCGAGGTCGAAGACGAGGTAGTCGGGATAGTTCAGCACCGAGCGTTCGAGCGCGGCGGACGAACTGGCGTAGTCGGTGCCGAGGCCTGCCGCGTCCGCATCGGCCTTCGCCCGCGAATGCCAGACGTGAAATTCGAGCGTGCCCGACTGGCCCAGCCACAGGAGGGTCGGCAGGTTGTTGCACAGCAGGTAAGCGTGGCGCTCGTCGCGGCTTTCGGAAAACACCGTGACGGATTCGGCAAATTCCGGCAGCGGCGGCTCCCAGTGTTTCTGGAAGAAGCGCTCGCCGTGGATGCCTTCGGGCATGCGCACCATCGTCAGCGGCCGGTCGGTGAGGTGCGGCAGAAGATAAGGCGAGACCTGCGCCAGGTAGCGCAGCAGATCGCGCTTGGTCAGCGCCGGCTGCTTGAGCGCTGTGTCGGCGGTCCAGTACACGCGGTCGAGATGGGTCAAGCGGATACGGTGCGGGCCGACCGCCAGCGTGAACGCCTGGCGCGCGTCGTCGAGCTGCCGCAGAACCTCGTCCACGCCGGTGTCGGGCACCGCCATTTTCTGCGCGGCGTGCTTCGGCGCGCTGCGCCGCACCGATTTCGGGTCGACGTCGTCGCGCAGCCGCAGGAACACCGGCGCGCGCAGATAGCCGTCCGGCGTCCATTCCGCGAACTTCACTTCGGCCACCGTGTCGGGCTTGAGCCAGGTCGTCGCGCGGTGCAGCGGCGGCGGCTCGGCGAACGGGTGGCGTGCGTGCGCGAGCGGTTCCAGGCGTTGCTGCAATTGAGCGAGCGTCGCCGCGTCGAGGCCGCTGCCGACGTGGCCGGCATAGTGCAGTTGTCCCTTCTCCCAGTACCCGAGCAGCAGCGCGCCGAGCGGCGCGCGTGCGCCGCGGCCCCGGGTGTAGCCGCCGATGACGAATTCGGCGCTGTGGGTGGGCTTGATCTTCAGCCACGCGGCGGAGCGGCGGCCGGCTTCGTAGCGGCTGTCGCGGCGCTTGGCCATGATGCCCTCGAAGCCCTGAGCGAGCGCCGCCGCATAGAGCGCGACGCCGTCGCCGGAGGCGTGGACGCGCTGCACGTGAGCCGACGGCAGCAGGCATTGGGCGAGGTAGCGGCAGCTCGACGACGCGCGCCAGGCGTTCACGCTGGCGGTCGGCCCGCACCGTATCCGCTTGACCCATCTCGACCGCGTGTACTGGACCGCCGACACAGCGCTCAAGCAGCCGGC
>DASVPF010000239.1:0-6497 GCA_036382965.1 Thiobacillus sp. | reverse complement strand
GGTCGCACTGGCGCCGCAGGCGTCCACGTTGAACGTGGCGTCCTGCATGCACTGGAAGCGGGTGAGCGTGAGCGTCACCGGCCGGGTCACGCCCTTGATCGTGAGTTCGCCCGACAGGCTCGATTTGCCGCCGATCCAACTGCACGCCAGTACCCAGACCGATATTCGCACCCCGGAGAAGGCGCGCTTTCTACAAGATGTCGGGCTGTCGCAGATCGTGCTGGCGCGCGAGCTCGACCTCGGCCAGATCGCCGCCATTCGTGCCGCCAAGCGGCCCGGAACCACCCTGGAATTCTTCGTCCACGGCGCGCTGTGCGTCGCCTACAGCGGCCAGTGTTACATCAGCCACGCCCACACCGGGCGCAGCGCCAACCGCGGCGACTGCTCACAGGCCTGCCGCCTGCCGTATCAGGTCACCGACATGGACGGGCGCATCGTCGCGCACGACAAGCATGTTCTTTCGATGAAGGACAATAACCAGAGCGCCAATCTCGAAGCGCTGATCGACGCCGGCATCCGCAGCTTCAAGATCGAAGGCCGCTACAAGGACATGGGCTACGTGAAGAACATCACCGCCCATTACCGCACGCTGCTCGACCAGATCATTGAGCGCCGTCCGGAATTCGCGCGTGCCTCCAGCGGCCGCACCGCGTTCGCTTTCACGCCCGACCCCAACCAGAACTTCAACCGCGAGTTCACCGACTACTTCGTTGGCGGCCGCCGTGACGACATCGGTGCGTTCGACACGCCGAAGAATCCGGGCTTGCCGATCGGCCATGTCAGCAAGGTCGGCGACAAGTGGGTGGAACTGGAAACCGACGCGCCGGATACCGTGCTGAACAACGGCGACGGCCTCTGCTACTACACGCTGCAGAAGGAACTGGCCGGTCTCGCCATCAACCGCGCCGAAAAGCAGGGCGAGGGCGTGTGGCGCGTGTTCCCGAAGGATGCGATGGCGAGCTTCAAGGACTTGCGCGCCGGCACGCGGGTCAACCGCAACCGCGACATGGACTGGATGCGCATGCTGGACAAGGCCTCCAGCGAGCGCCGCATCGGCGTGTGGCTGCGGCTGGAAGAAACCGACGCGGGATTCGCGCTGACGCTTACCGACGAGGATGGCCATGCCGCCACAGTCGAGGCTGCGCACGCCAAGGAGACGGCCAAGGATGCCATCAAGGCTGAAGCAACCTTGCGCGAGCACCTCGGAAAACTCGGCGCCACGCCGTTTTCGGCCATGGGAATTGCGCTGGAACTGTCGCAACCCTGGTTCGTGCCTGCGTCCTATATCAACGCGCTGCGACGCGAGGCCGTCACCGCGCTGGAAGCCGAACGTGCCGCCACCTATGTTCGTCCAGCACGCACACAGGCGGTCGAGCCGCCGGCGATCTACCCCGAAGACACGCTGAGCTATCTCGCCAACGTCTACAACCACAAGGCGCGCGACTTCTATGCGAAGCACGGCGTGCAGGTCATCGCCGCCGCGTACGAGAGCCACGAGGAAGCCGGCGAAGTCTCGCTGATGATTACCAAGCACTGCGTGCGCTATTCGCTCTCACTGTGTCCCAAACAGGCCAAGGGCGTTACCGGCGTGCAAGGCACCGTGCGCGCGGCGCCGCTGACGCTGATCAACGGCAGCGAAAAACTCACCCTGCGCTTTGATTGCAAGCCGTGCGAAATGCACGTGGTGGGGAAACTCAAACCGGCAGTCGCCAAAAACAGCGTGCCGCTGACGTTTTACAAGACTCGTTCCTGATCCACGCGGAGGCTGGCCTGCCTCCCGCGTTCAGTCCTGTTTTGCGTACTTGGCGTGCATGGGAACGACCGCGTTTTGCGGCACCAAGGCAGGTCCGGCGTCGGTCGCCTCCTGGGATTCGCTGCGGTCGAGCCGGTAGAGGGCAATGACCAGGCCGATCGACGAGATCAGCAGAAAATACGGGCCGAACAGCCAGAACACCAGCGGAATGGCGAACAGGAAGGCGCGCATGCCGATGGAGAACATCGTGCCAGAACGGTGCAGACGACGGGCCACCGACTCCGGCGACAGATTATGGTGGGCCTCGAATTCCGGCACGTTGATCATGAACACCACGTGATTGGCCAGGCGCACCGACATGGCAAAAGCAAAGAATGCCACGATGAAGGTGACTAGCAGGCACATGACCTTGACGATCCACAACGCGGCCGCATGACTGCTGTCCATGCTGAGCACGTGCCAGCTGCGCGTGATGCTCTCGGCCTGGCCGGACAGCGTGAGCGTGCCGATGATCAGCAAGGCAGCGGTGGACGCCATCAGCGAGGAGCCCATGATCCAGTTGCGCAGGGTCTGGACCGCCATGACATCCTTGTTCGAGTTGCGCATGATGTTGGCGACCCACAGGCGCCGCGCCAGCGCATGCACGCCGTGGATGGTATAGGTGGGGTTCTCCCGCACTTTGAGGTTGAGGAAGAAATAATACGCAGCGACGCTGAGGGCGCTGATTGCAAGCGCCACAAAATCGGTTTCGAATTCGGCTAGCAACTCCATCCGTTACAGCGCTCCGTGGATGTGCCGTAAGGTCGGTGCGGCAGCGGAACCGTCGGGTGCCGGGGGCGTCGCATCGTGGGAGGCCGATTGGCGAGCGGGTTCGGTCGGCTCGTCGATCTGGCGCAGGAGCGCACGGAATTCGCCCAGCGTGTTGACGTTGGCGAAGGCCAGGGCGTTAAGAATCGTTTTGCCGGTCTTGCTTGATGCGTTCATGATGGCTCAATCGTGGTTGGGATGATCTCTTATACGCAGTTTGCGTGCCAGCTACGCAACACATTGTTTATGCGTGGCATTTTGAATATCCGGGCCACGCTTGGTCGCGGATAGATGCATATTGCAACTGTCCGTCATCGGGTTATCGGAACGTAACTGTATGTAAGTTAATAGTAAATACAGAATGTACTTGGTGTTGTTGTAATGTGTATCGAATGTTGCATAATACAACCATGTTTAAGCGTATTGGTGGAATTGGGACCATGGCGCCCGTTGTGCAAGGCGCGTCGTCGCGCCATTCCCTGTGGGGAAAAATTACGCTGGGATATTACGCCGTGGCGGCGATCATTCTGGTGGCGTCCCTGTTTTTCGTCGGCGAGTTGCGCACGCTGGAAGCCCGGGTGGTGCTGGGACAGCGCGCTACCGACTTGTTCAATACGGTGCTGGAGATACGGCGCTTCGAGCGTAACTATTTTCTCCATCACCAGGTGGCCGACCTCCAGGAAAACGGGCGCTACATCACGCTTGCCCAGGACATGTTGAGCGCCAACCGCGCGGATTTTTCGGCCATCACCACGCAGGCGCGCCTGTCCGAATTGCGCGCGCTGCTCGACGCCTATCAGCGCCAGATGTCGGCTTTCGCTGCCACCGATCCGCGTCAGGTCGGGCTGGCCGAGCCGCGCGTTCGCGTTCTCGGGAAAGAGCTGGTCGCCATCGCCGAGACCCTGGCGGGGTCCGAGCGGCGCCAGATCCAGACGACCCTGGCATCTTTCCGCACGCTGCTGCTGGCCGTCATTCTGTCCATGGCGCTGCTGATCGTGGTGATCGGCCGTGCGCTGTCGCAGCGGGTGGTGCGGCCGCTGAAGGAGATGGAATCCAGCGTGGCGGCCATCTCCGCCAACCGGGGCGAAACCCTGTCCGCGCCCTCGAACGACCGCGAGATCCTGTCGATCATCGCGGCCTTCAACCACATGCTGAAGGAACTGGACCTGCGGCAAAAGTCGCTCATGCGTTCGGAGCGGCTGGCTTCGCTCGGAACCATGCTCTCCGGTGTGGCGCATGAGTTGAACAATCCCCTGTCGAACATCTCGACCTCCTGCCAGATACTGCTGGAAGAGGTCGGCGAGAGCGATGCGGCGACGCAGAGAATGTACCTCGCGCAGATCGATCAGCAGACCGAGCGGGCGCGCAGTATCGTCCGCTCGCTGCTGGATTTCTCCCGCGAGAAGGAATTCAGGAAGGCACCCGTGCTGCTCAGGCCGTTGGTGGCGCAGACGGTAGGCTTCGTGCGCGGCGACGTCTCGGCCAAGTCGGTGGTGCAGTTGTCCATCCCCGATGACCTCAGCGTGCCGGCCGATGCGCAGCGCCTGCAGCAGGTGTTCGTGAATCTGATCCGCAACGCGCTGGAGGGCCTGGGACCGGACGGGAAGATTCGCATTTCCGCTCAGGCGCGGCATGTCAGCGGGCCGCCCGAAGGCACTGTCCTGGGGACAGGTTGCGCGACGGAGGGCGAGGCGGTGGAAATCTGCGTGGCGGACAACGGGCCGGGCATCGCGCCGGACATCCTACCACGCATTTTCGATCCTTTCTTCACCACCAAGGAGGTCGGTTACGGCATGGGATTGGGGTTGTTCGTAGTGTATGAAATCGTGGACGAACACGGCGGCTGCATCGCGGTGCAGAGCACGCCCGGGCAGGGCGCCACGTTCTGCATCCGGCTGCCGCTCGATGGCTTGCGCGAGCGGCCCGCGACAGGCGCGCGCGGTGACAGGGGCGCGCAATGAGGGCCGCACGCCTGCTGATCGTCGACGACGAGGACATCGCCCTGCGTAATCTCCAGCACGTGATGGAGAAGGAAGGCTACACGGTCGCCGCGACCCAAAGCGGCGCCGGCGCGGTCGCCCTGCTGGAAACGCAAGGCTTCGATGTCGTGCTCACCGATTTGCGCATGGAAGGCGTGGATGGCATGGACGTGCTGAAAAAAAGCCGCGAATTGCAGCCGGAGGCGGAAGTCATCTTCATCACCGGCTATGCGACGGCGGAATCCGCCGTGCAGGCGCTGAAGCACGGCGCGTTCTACTACATCGCCAAACCGTTCCGGCTCGACGAGGTGCGCAAGGTGGTGGCCGAAGCGCTGGCGAAAGTCCGCCTGCAGCGCGAAAACGACGAATTGCGCCGGGAAGTCGAACACTACCGGGACGGCGAAGGCATCGTCACCCAGGATGTCGGGATGCAGCGGCTGCTGGACATGGCGCGGCAGATCGCGCCCACCGACTGCAGCGTGCTCATCACCGGCGAGAGCGGTACCGGCAAGGAGTTGTTCGCCAAATATCTGCACCGGCAGAGCACCCGCGCCAACGGCCCTTATACGGCGATCAACTGCGGCGCGTTCAGCGAACAGCTGCTCGCCAACGAGTTGTTCGGCCACGAGAAGGGCGCGTTCACCGGCGCCAGCACGCTGAAAAAGGGACTGATCGAAGTGAGTTCGGGCGGCACGCTGTTTCTCGACGAGGTGACGGAAATGGCGCCGTCCATGCAGGTCAAACTGTTGCGGGTGCTGCAGGAGAAAGAGGTGTTGCGGGTTGGCGGTACGCGGCCGGTGAAGTGCGACGTCCGGGTGCTGGCGGCGACCAATCGCGACGTGACCGAAGCGGTGAAGAACGGTAGCTTCCGCGAGGATCTCTACTTCCGGCTGAACGTGGTGAATCTGCACATCCCGCCGCTGGCGCAGCGGCGGGGCGACATTCCGCTGCTCGCGCGGCATTTCCTGCTCAAGTACGCGAGCCGGATGAAGAAGAACGTGACGCGGATTTCCGGCGACGTGCTGGCGCTGCTGATGGACTATCCGTTTCCCGGCAACGTACGCGAACTGGAAAACCTGATCGAACGCGGTACTGCAATGGCGCAAGGCGACAGCATCGACGTGGCACATTTGCCGGAGGCCCTCCAGAAAAGACGCTTCGGCTTCCAGAAAATCGAGGGGCGCCTGCCTACGCTGGAGGAACAGGAGCACACCTACATCAATCGCGTGCTCGACGAGGTGAAAGGCAACCAGACCGCAGCGGCGCAAATTCTCGGCATCAACCGGGCGTCGTTGTGGCGCAAGCTCAAGGCGTGGCGTGAAGAAGCCGATCAATGAACATTCGGATCTATGCGTCAGGACGGACGCTCAGGCAGGGTGCCCACCAGCTTTTCCATGAACGCAGCGTGCCGCGCTTCGGCTTTTTGATACGCCGCGATCAGCCGTTCGGCGTCCGCCGTCAGCCGGCTGCCGCCCGGACCGCTGTCGACCAGCGGCGATTGCCACGCGCCGTTCATCGCGTCGACCGCATCCCACGCCGCCTTGTAGCTCATCTTCATCGCCTTGGCGGCCTTGGAAATCGAACCGGTTTCGCGGATGCGCTGCAGCAGTTCGATGCGGCCGCGGCCGAGAAAGTTCTTGCCGTCCAGGGTCAGCCAGAAGCGGCCGTCCGCCTTGAGTTGCGCTGTCTTCGATCGCGTTGCCATGCGGCGAGTGTAGCAAACGACCATTGCCGTCCATCCGCGGACGGCTAAGAATTAAATACGTCATCCAGGAGATTTCCATGAAAACATTCCTCGCCGTGTGCGCGATGCTGTGTCTGTCTTTTTCTGCGGCGGCTGCCGAGAACTATACGGTGCTGTTCAAGACCCAGGGAACGTACCAGGACGTGCGCGATGCGCTCGAGTCCGCGATCGAAGGCAAGGGCCTCAAGATCAATCACACCAACAAGATCGCCGA
>DASVPF010000238.1:0-9459 GCA_036382965.1 Thiobacillus sp. | reverse complement strand
CGACCAGGGCCTGCGCCAGCGCCATGCCGAAAATGCCGTGCACGACGCCCGCCACCGTGTCGTGTATGGTCGCCAGCAACTCGCTGCTGATCTCTCCGGCAAGCTTCTCCAGTCCGATCCGCAGCGTCTGGACCAGGACATCGCCGTCGCGAAAGAAAAAGAAACCGACGAACACGGCGAAGGTCATCTGCAGCAAGCTCTGGCCAACGGCCTTGCCGGCGGCGAGCAGCAAGTCCCTGGCCGGTTCCAGCAGTCCTGTGAACAGCGTCATGGCCTTCTCCCCGCCCGCCGCGAGCTCGCGCCAGTAGCCATCGAGCTGCGCGCCAACCAGGGGAATCCGGCCGAGCCATGCAGGCGGTCTGGCCGGACCCTGTTCCAGCAGGGTCTTGAACATCCCCGCGATGGCAGCCACGTTGTCCGTGAGACTGACGGCAAGCAATGCGGACGGTCCGATCACCAGCACGATCAGCAGCAGCACCATCAGCAGCGACGCCAGCGTGGAGCGCCCGCGCAACATTCCGCGCAGCCGCACATACAGCGGCCAGGTCGACATGCACACCACCACGGCGAACAGGATGGCGGGAATGAAAGGCAGCACGACCAGGTAGCAGCCGACGATGACGATGGTGATTGCGGCCAACTGCGCGAATTGTCGCAAACGGTGTTCCATGGTCGGTCTCTTGTCGTAGGTCTATTCAAGGAACGGTTGGTGTCGGCCAATGAGTGTAAGCGCCTGGCGCCAATAATCGGTCTCCGCGTTTTTCCGGCCGCATGCATCAAGGGGTGCCGGCACCCATATCCTCCAGGTAAATCGGTGTGCCCAGTAACTCGATGAGCGGACGTTGACCGATGATTTCGAGGTCTGCGCCGTCTGCGAAGTGCAGCGAGAGCCTTGCACCCACCTTGCGCCTGAACGGCAACGGAATGAGTTGATGCCGGATGCCGCCCACTTCCAGAAAGCCGTCGTCTATCCTGTTGGGCAGCGCGGGCAACGGCCCGGACGGGGTCGCCTCCCACAGGATCAGTTCTGCCTCCTGGCCCCACAGCGTGCCGGCATCCCGGCCGGGTTTCCCCTTGGACTTGTGGATGCAGGCAAGCGAGAAATGAATCGACGCGACGCCGTCCAGCCACGCGATATGGCTGATGCGGGAATCGTGCAATTCCAGGCCATCGCTCATCGCGTCCCCAGCCGGCAATCTCAATCGCCGCCCTGTACGGGACTCTTGGGTTTCCACAGCGCGAAGGTGGCGCCCGTGGGATCGGTGATGACGCTCATCCAGCCGTACTCCCCCACCTCCATGACGTCCTGGATGACGGTCGCCCCCAGCGACCTGGCTTTTGCCGTCGTGGCCACGACGTCGTCCACGCCGATATAGGCCAGCCAGTGGGGCGGCACGCCAGGGTCCGGGTTGTTCATCATGCCGCCACCGGTGCCGGCACCCACGCTGATCATGGTGTAGGAACCGCCGCCGGGCATGGGCATATCCTGAAGCTTCCAGTCGAACAGCCCGGAATAAAATGCTTTGGCCTTGGCGAGATCGCCGGTATGCAGTTCGACGTGCACAAAGGGGTTTGCCATGGTCGCTTCTCCTTTCAATGGGTTATGTGCGCTCGACGAGCGGGACGCCGATCAGCCAGCCATGCAGCCAGAGGACGAAGGCGGCATAGAGTGACAGGCCGCCGGCAACGGCAATGAGGTCGTTTGCCCGGGTTTGCGGAACGCCAGGAATCGGCCGCTGCGCGCGATGCTTCATGGACACGCGGTCCAGCACTGCCCAGACGAGAAAGGCGCCGAACAACAGCACGTCGGCCAGCGTGCCGTTGGCGAGCAGATGGGCGACGGCCCACAGCTTGATGGCAACCAGCATGGGATGTCGGGCAGCGGCCTGGATGCGTCCCGGCAGGTAGGTCGCCAGCAGCAGGGGGAAGACAGGCACGAGCAGCACCAGTGCGACCGGGCGAAGCCACCCGGGCGGCGTGTAGAGGACTACCGGTTCGTGACGGGCGAGCCCGTAGCCCCAGACGATCAGCACGAATCCGATAATGGACACCAGCGCGTATCCGCCCTTCCACGTCCATTCGCCCATTTTCGCGGCCATGCGGTCTCGCCACGGATCGTTGACGATGGATACGGAATGCACGCCGAAGAACACGACCAGCCCCAACAGAAGTACGTTCATCCTTGATCTCCGACGGATGCCTGTCCGGGGCGCTACGGAAAAAGCACTCCGAAAAGGCAATCCCAAGTCTAGGTCAAGTTTTTCGATGCGGCTTTCACGGGCGGCCGTTCTCCGGTGAGTCGGCTGCGTTTTCACCAGGGGCGGTGTGGGCCCGTGTGCTATGTTGAACTGGGAGGTGCCTCACTATGCAAAATGGAAATCCCATCCTCAAATCGGTACGGGCGGCGTTCGAGCGCGACCCGCGCATCAACCTGCATCGCTGGCCCATTCTTCTCGACCTGACCGATGATCATGCCCTGGTGCTGGAGGGCGACATGGAGAGTGTCGCCGCGAAAAAACGGGCGCTGGAACTCGCGGGCTCGGTCCCCGACGTGCGCGGTGTGGTGGATCGTCTGCACGTGGCGCCTGCCGAACGCAAGGGCGACGGCGCGATCCTGGACGTTCTGGGCGCCGCGCTATGCGAGGCGCCCGAATTGAAGAACTGCACGCTGCGCCTGATGAAGCGGGAGCAGACCGTCACCTTGCAGGAAGCCGGGGGCGACGACGCCAGCGGCGATATCCTGGTCTCGGTGAAGGACGGCGTGGTGACGCTGGACGGCTGGGTCATCAGCCTGTCGCACAAACGCATGGCGGGGGTGCTGGCGTGGTGGGTGCCGGGTTGCCGCGACGTGGTGGATGCGCTGGAAGTGTTGCCGCCGGAACAGGACAACGACGACGAAGTCAGCGATGCCCTGTCGCTGGTGCTGGAAATGGATCCGATGATTCCCCATCCCGACCAGATCCGCGTCCACACCCAGAATTACGTCGTCACGCTGGAGGGACTGGTTGCCACCCAAACGGAGAAAACCCGGGCCGAACAGGATGCCTGGTACCTGTTTGCCGTGGACAACGTCATCAACCGCCTTGCCATAGGCAGGTGATGGCCCGTATCAGACCGTCGATGCAAAGGCGCGCGTGCGGCCGCGCCCTTCCCGCCTACATCGCCGCGATGATGTTGCCGCAGGACACGTACACCTGGACTTCTGCCGCGCTCTTGTGCACGTTGATCGCCGTCCTGTCTTTCAGAATGGTGTCCAGCGATACCGGCACGATGGTGACGGATCGTCCGTCCTTGACGGCCTCCAGACTCCACTTCGGCGCCTTGTCCAGGTTGCTGCAACTTCCCAGGTGAATGTGTGCGGGCTCGGCGACGCCTGCGGGCGTATTGGACAGATCGATGACCACCTTGGTCTTGTTCCCTTGCGGCAGCAAGGTTGCGGTACCGGTCTGGCCCGAATCGTTCAGCGCATCGAGCCTGACCGTCACGACATCGTCGAGTGCCAGCGCGGCATCGCCAAACAGCCCGCCGACAAGCAGTAGCAAAGCCAGTTTACGCATTGTCTTCCCCTCGAATGTCGATGAGGCTCGGTTTATAGCATCGGGCAAACAAAAGACAAGCGCCGCCGCGTGCACGGCAGCGCTTGTCTATGCTTGACCTATTGGACTCCGGAATGACAACCCATGCCGCGCGATCTTCCCATCGGCAATGGCAGCCTGCTCGCCAGCTTCGATCTGGACTACCAGATCCGGGATTTCTATTACCCCCGGGTCGGCAAGGAGAACCATGCGTTGGGCTATCCCTGGCGCTTCGGCGTGTGGCTGGCCGGGGAGTTCTCCTGGCTCGGCCGCGACAGCTGGACGCTGGAGCGGGACTATGTGCCGGACACCCTGGTCACCGCGGTGACCGCATCCCATCGTAGTCTGCCGCTGCGGCTTCACTTCAACGACACGGTCGACTACGAGAAGAACATCCTGCTGCGCCAGGTGCGGGTGCGGAACCTGTCCGCCACCGCGCTGGCGCCGCGCCTGTTCTTCCACACCGACCTCAACGCCCTGGAAAACGAAATCGGCGACACGGTCTTTTTCGATCCCCGCAACGCCTGCCTGGTGCATTACAAAGGCCCGCGCTATTTCATGATGAGCTGCGCCACCGAGGCCGCCCTCGGCGTGAGCCGGTTTGCCACCGGCGGCAAGCGCTACAAGGGCCTGGAAGGAAGCTGGCGCGACGCGGAGGACGGCGAGCTGAGCGGCAACCCGATCGCCCAGGGCGCGGTGGATTCGGTGATCGGCATTCCATTGTCGATTCCGCCCGGCCGTGAGGCGGTGTGCCATTACTGGCTGGGCGTGGGTGAAAGCTACCGCGCGGTCGAGGAATTGCACCACTTCGTCACCCGCACCGGGCCCGAGCGGCTGATCGCGCGCAACATCGACTATTGGCGGCACTGGATCACGGCGGGGACACGCGCCTTTCCCGATTTGCCGCAGCCGCTGGTCGAATGCTATCAGCGCAGCCTGCTCATCCTGCGCACCCAGATCGACCACGGCGGCGCAGTGCTGGCGGCCAACGATACCGACATCCGCCAGTTCAACCAGGATACCTACAGCTACGTGTGGCCGCGCGACGGCGCCATCGTCTGCCAGGCCCTGGACCGTGCCGGGTACGGCAGCATGAGCCAGCAGTTCCTGACGTTCTGTACCCAGGCGGCGGCCCGCTACAGTTATTCGGCCAGCATCCTGGCCGACACCGGTTTTCTCATGCACAAATACAATCCCGACGGCTCGGTGGGAAGCTCCTGGCAGCCCTGGCTGGAGGGCGAGGAAATGGTGTTTCCGATCCAGGAGGACGAGACGGCGCTGGTGATCTGGGCAATCTGGCACCACTACGCGGTGCACCGCGACATCGAGGCGATCCGCCCGCTCTACAATCCGTTCGTCGAACAGGCGGCCGACTTTTTGCTGGGCTTTCGCGACGACAAGACCGGCCTGCCGTTGCCCAGCTACGACCTGTGGGAGGAGCGCCGCGGCGTGTTCACCTTTACCGCGGCGGCCGTCATCGCCGGGCTGCGCGCGGCGGCAGACCTGGCGACGTTGTTTCAGGACGAGGCGCGGGCCGAGGCCTGCCTGAACGGTGCGCGGGACATGCGACAAGCCGTCGACCAGCATCTCTGGTGCCCGCGGGAAGGCCGTTTCGCCCGCGGCATCGTGGTCGAGAACGGGGTGCAGACCCGCGATGCCACGGTGGACGCCAGTCTGCTCGGGCTGGTGATCTTCGGCGGCTACGACCCGCTCGATCCGCGCATGGTGAACACCACCCAGGCGGTCGAGCAGCGCCTGTGGGTGCAGACGGGCAGCGGCGGCCTGGCGCGCTACGACGACGACGGCTACCAGCGTGCGGTGGTGCGCGAAGGCGTGCCGGGCAATCCCTGGATCGTGTGCACCCTGTGGCTCGCCCAGGTGCGCATCGCGGCGGCCCGCAACCGCGCGGACTTGGAACGGGCCGTGCCGCTGCTGGCATGGGCCGCCGAGCGGGCCCTGCCTTCCGGCGTACTGCCCGAGCAGGTCCATCCGCTGACGGGGGAATTCCTGTCGGTCTCGCCCCTCACCTGGAGCCACGGCACGCTGGTCGCGGCCATGCTGGACTATGCCGACAAGGCCGACGCACTGCGTGCCGCGGAGAAAGGGGCGGCATCCGGCCAGCATGCCGCGCTAGCCGCGACGGACGGGAGATGACATGGCCGATTCCACGCCCTACGGCGAAGTGATTCCACCGGTTTTCGATGACGCTGCGCGCACCCGCCAGCTCAGCTTCCTGCTGTTCGACGAACGCGACGCCGCCTTGCTGCACGATCTGGTGGACCTGTTCCAGGCACGGCTGACCGAGATCAGCGAAGCCTTCTACCAGCATCTGCTGAACTACGCGGAAACCCGTGCGGTATTCAAGGACGAGGGCATGATCGCGCGCCTCAAGGAGGCGCAAAAGGCCTATCTGATGCAGGCGGTGGAAGGCCCCTACGGCGCCGCGTATTTCGACCGCCGCTGGCGCATCGGCTTCATCCACAACGCCATCCAGCTGGAGCCGCACTGGTTCATCGGCGCCTTCCAGCTATACCACCGTATCCTCTATCCGATGATCCTCGAGCGCTACGGCAACGACGCGCAGGCCGTGGTCGACCACATCCTCGCGCTCGACAAGATCATGAACCTGGACATGCAGTTGGGCATCCAGAGCTACATGGTGCATTACGCCAACACCTTGGAAAAACTGCAGGCGCTCAACAACCAGATCGAGGCGACGAGCGCCGCCAAGAGCCAGTTCCTGGCCAACATGTCGCACGAATTCCGCACCCCGCTCAACGCCATCATCGGCTTCACCGAGGTGCTGCAGGACCATATCCCCGGCCCGCTCAACGCCGACCAGATGGAGTATCTGGGCGACGTCAACCACGCCGGCCAGCTCCTGCTGCGCCTGATCAACGACGTGCTCGACCTCGCCAAGGTGGAGGCGGGCCGGCTCGAACTCTTCTACGAAAGCTTTCCGATTGCCCAGACCATCCGCGAAGCCGCCACCGCCCTGCGCGGCGCCGCCGAAAAGAAGGGTCTCACCATCCAGTTGAACCTGCCGCCCGATCTGGGCCTGATCAGCGCCGACCAGATCCGGCTCAAACAGGTCCTGTTCAATCTGCTGTCGAACGCGGTGAAATTCACCGATCGCGGCGGCGTGAACGTCTCGGCCGCGATCGAGGACGGCCAGCTGCATATCGCCATCGCCGACACCGGCATCGGCATCAAGCCGGAAGACATGCAGAAGATTTTCGTCGAATTCAGCCAAGTGGACGCCTCGCACGCCCGCCGCCACGAGGGCACCGGACTGGGACTCGCGCTCTCCAGGCGCCTGGTGGAAACGCACGGGGGCCGGATCTGGCTGGAGAGCCAGTTCGGGACGGGCAGCGTCTTCCATGTCCTGCTTCCTCTACAACCGCCGCCCAACAGCAAGAATAATCATCCGGGTCTCCAGGAAAGCTGACATGGGCACCTCCTCGACAGACCGCACGCCCTGTCCGGATCCGGCCAACACCATCCTGGTAGTGGAAGACAACCCGCAGGCGGCCAAACTGCTGTCGCTCAGCCTCACCGGCGCCGGCTACGCAGTGCTGCATGCCGCCGACGGCACGACCGCCCTGGAACTGGCCAGCCGCTGCCGCCCGAAGGCGATCACCCTCGATATCCTGCTGCCCGACCGCGACGGCTGGGAGGTGCTGGCCGAGCTCAAGGCCTCGTCGTATACCCGCGATATCCCGGTGGTGATCGTCTCGGTGCTCGACCAGCAGACGCTGGGGTTCCGGCTCGGCGCCTCGGACTATCTGGTCAAGCCGGTGGAACGCAACGCCCTGCTCCATGCCCTGAAGCGCTGCGTTGCACGCGGCGGAGACGAAGACCGGACGTCGCGCAAGGTGATGGTGGTGCACACCGACCCCGACGAACTGCATCTACTGGCGATGATCGTCGCCCAGGAAAACTACGACGTGATCCAGGCCCTCGGCCCTGAGGAAGCGGCCCTGCTCGCGGCGCGCATTCATCCCGACCTGGTGGTGACCGACCTCCTGGCGGGGGGAATGGACTATTTCGCCCTGCTCGAGTGGTTGCGGGCGGCGCCCGAAACCACCAATATCCCGGTCCTGGCCCTCAGCCGGCTCGCGCAGAAACATGCGCGCGCGGAAGACCATATCGAATTCGTCCTGGTGCAGGAAGACGACATGGTCGAGGAACGCCTGCTGGCGGCGATCTCCCTGCTGTTCAAGCAGCAGGCCGGAGAAAGTTGAGGACGCGATGCCGGAACAGGTCAAACACATTCTGCTGGTCGAGGACGACGACACCAACCGCAAGCTGGTGCGCATCGTCCTCGGCGGCGGGCGCTATCGCATCAGCGAGGCGGCGAGCGTGGAACAGGCCCTGGCCCTGCTCGCGCGCGACAAGCCCGATCTGCTGCTGCTCGATATCCGTCTCGGCGACGGCAGCGGCCTCGATGTGATCCGCAGCGTGCGCGCGGATCCGGCGTTCGACCCGATTCCGGCACTGGCCATCACGGCCCAGGCCATGAAGGGCGACGAGAGCCGTTTCCTGGCTGCCGGTTTCGACGGCTACCTGAGCAAACCCATCGACACCCGGCGGCTCCCGGAGGTGGTGGAACGCTTCATCCGCAAAGGCAGAAAGGCCGGCCATGCCTGAAGAATTCTCCGCTGCCGCCGCACCGGCCGGCGCCGTCGGGGCGACGATCCTGGTGGTCGACGATGCGCCGCCGAACGTCAAGCTGCTGCGCCTGATCCTCAAGGACGCCGGCTACCGGGTACTGGAAGCCGGCAGCGGGCCGGAAGCCCTGGACATCCTGCGGCGGGAGAAGCCGGATGCCATGGTGCTCGACGTGCGCATGCCCGGCATGACGGGCTACGAGGTGTGCCAGGCGGTGCGGCGCGATTCCGAATTCTCGACCCTGCCGGTCATCATGGTCACCGCCCTGTCGCTGCCCGAAGAACGCATCCGCGGCATCGAGGCCGGCGCCACCGACTTCATCAGCAAGCCGTTCAGCCGCAAGGAACTGCTGGCCCGACTCCAGTCCAGCCTTGCGCTTGCGCAAAGCGCGCACGGCAGCATCCTGCCGCAACTGCCCGGCGCCGTGGTGATCGCCGACCCGGGCTGGAACATCCTGGGGATGTCGCCCCTGGCCAGCGTGCTGCTGGGGATCGCCGCGCCCGCTCCCGGCCCGTTCGACCTGGGCGAACTGGTCGGCCCCGAGGCGTTGTCTGCTGCCGCTGCGGGCGGCGATTTCCAGTTTCAGGCGCCCGCCAGCCATCTCGCCCTCGCCGGCCGGCAATGCGCCGCGACCGACCCGGCAGGCAATCTGGTGGTTCGCGTCATCGTTCTGCGTGAGGCGTGATGGCCGTGAGGTCGCCGATCTCAACTACCCACTACCTACCCATTTGGGTAATCCCAAGCAAAACAGTCAACCATTGTCTAGATTAATAGTTATCTGACTGTTCATTCGGAGACTTGCCATGTCCATGCGCCCCCCCCATGACACCCCCATGCTCGATCAACTCGAGAGCGGCCCGTGGCCCAGCTTCGTGACCGGTCTCAAGCGTCTGGCTAAAGATAACGACATGATGGTCGACCTGATGGGTCAACTGGAAACCTCCTACGAAACCCGCAAGGGCTTCTGGAAAGGCGGCACCGTCGGCGTGTTCGGCTACGGCGGCGGCATCATCCCGCGCTTCACCGAGCTGAAGGACGAATCCGGCAAGCCGCTGTTCCCCGAGGCGGCCGAATTCCATACCCTGCGCGTGCAGCCTCCGGCCGGCATGCACTACAGCTCCGACCTGCTGCGCAAACTGTGCGACGTCTGGGTCGGCAGCGGCGGCTCGGGCCTGATTGCCTTCCACGGCCAGTCCGGCGACATCATGTTCCA
>DASVPF010000237.1:0-3451 GCA_036382965.1 Thiobacillus sp. | reverse complement strand
CACCGATGGGTTGGTGCCGACCAAGTGAAGATGCTGACCCTCACCCGTAAGCCGGCAAATGCCGCCGGGCTATCCGAGCGCGACCAGCGTCTGCTGTGGCGCATCGCCGCGCTGCTGCTGGACTACCCGGGTGCGCCTACGCTAGCGATGACCGACCAACTGATCGCGGCTGCCGGGGAATTGCCTGATTCGGTGCGCGAGCCGCTACTGCACATCCTGCATGAGTTCCGCACCGCGGACCCATTGCAGCTCGCCGTGCGGTATGTCGAAACCTTCGACATGCGTCGGCGCGCCAGCCTGCACCTGACGTACTACGCGTACGGAGACACCCGAAAGCGGGGCATGGCGCTGCTGCGCTTCAAGCACGCCTACCGTCAGGCGGGAATGCAGCTCGGCGACAACGAGCTTCCCGACTTCCTGCCCCTGGTACTCGAATTCGCCGCGACGATCGATCCGCTGCAGGGGGAGCGACTGCTCGGCGAGCACGTCCCGGTCCTCGAACTCCTGCGACTATCCCTGGCGGACAGCGGTTCCGCGTACGCCTCAGTCTTGACGGCGATCCTCGCCACGCTGCCGCCGATCAGCACCGCCGATCGGCGCCGCATCGCTGATCTCGCCGCGCAGGGTCCGCCCGAGGAAGAGGTCGGAATGGAGCCGTTCGCGATGGATCCGCTGATGTCGGGCGGTCGGCGATGAACACCCTGCTCTGGATGACGATTCCGTATGTCGCCTTGACGTCGTTTGTGCTTGGCCATGTCTGGCGCTACCGCAACGATCAGTTCGGTTGGACCACAAGGTCTTCGCAGAGCCACGAGAGCCGGCTGCTGCGAATGGGCAGCCCGCTCTTTCATTTCGGGCTGCTCGGTGTGTTCGGGGGTCACGTCGTCGGTCTGCTTATTCCCGAATCGTGGACTTCGGCCGCCGGAATCTCCGAGTTCGTTTACCACCTGATGGCCGTCGTGATGGGCTCGCTTGCGGGTTTCGGAGTCATAACCGGACTCGGAATCCTGTTGTACCGGCGCATCACAGTGCGGGCCGTCCGCCAGGCGACTACCCGCAGCGACAAGCTGATGTACCTGCTGCTGGTGGGCGCGCTGGTGACCGGGATGCTCAACACTTTGACCAATGTCTTCGCCACCTATAACTACCGCGTGACGGTGTCACCATGGTTCCGCAGCCTGTTTTCGCTGCACCCGGCGATGGAGCTAATGACGCGTGCGCCGTGGACATTTCAAGTCCATGCGCTGATTGTCCTCGCACTGTTTGGCATTTGGCCGTACACGCGGCTGGTGCATATGTTCAGTGCACCGGTCGGATACCTGACGCGCCCGTACTTGGTTTATCGCAGCCGCGACCCGCAGAAGGCCTCCGGCAATCGATATGCAAAGGCCTGGGTCGCACCCGAAGCGCTGCCCGCGCGTAGCCGCTGGGTATGAGGCGATTCCATATCTAACTCACAGCCACGCAGGCCCTCTTTGTGAACAGCTTGTAGCAAGTAGGTCATCGCGGGCAGCGTTGCCGCAACAACACTTTCGTACGGTGGTCGCATGCCATTAATGACGCGCCAACGCAGCATCGATGACTGGGACCCCGAAGACGTCGACGCCTGGAACAACGGCGGTGCGAAGATCGCGCGGCGCAACCTCATCTGGTCCATCTTCGCGGAGCACGTCGGGTTTTCAGTCTGGTCGATCTGGTCGGTGATGGTCCTTTTCATGCCGCAGAACATCTACCACATCGATGTCGCCGGAAAGTTTTTTCTCGTCGCGATGCCGACGTTGGTCGGAGCGATCCTGCGCCTGCCCTACACGTTCGCGACGGCGACGTTCGGTGGCCGCAACTGGACAGTGTTCTCCGCGCTGGTGCTGGTGATCCCAACAGTGTTGACGCTGTATTTCATGGCACACCCCGGCACGTCCTACACAACGTTCATGATCGTGGCGGCGATCGCCGGCTTCGGCGGAGGCAACTTCGCGTCGTCGATGACCAACATCAACGCGTTCTATCCGCAGCGGCTCAAGGGATGGGCGCTGGGCCTCAATGCCGGTGGTGGAAACATCGGCGTCGCGATGATCCAGGTCGTCGGGCTGTTGGTAATCGCAACGGCGGGCAACCGTTCCCCGCACTGGGTGTGCGCGGTGTATCTGGTACTCCTGTCGGTCGCCGCGGTCGGCGCCGCACTGTTCATGGACAATCTGACCAACCAGCGCACTAATGGCCGCTCGATGATCGACGTGATGGCATATCGCGACTCGTGGCTGATCGCGCTGCTGTATATCGGTACGTTCGGGTCGTTCATCGGCTTTTCCTTCGCGTTCGGCCAAGTTCTTCAAATAAGCTTCCTGGCCAACCTCAGTAATGGCGCCAAGGTAACCCCGGCGATGACGGCCCAGGCGGCGCTACACGCCGCGCAGATCGCGTTCATCGGACCTCTGCTGGGCTCGATCGCGCGGCCGGTCGGCGGTTGGCTATCCGACCGCGTCGGTGGCAGCAGGGTCACGCTGTACATGTTTGCCGCAATGATCGCCGCGGCCGGCTGGCTTGTGGTGTTCGGCGGTATGGGCGACGCCAAGCATCGCGCCCCGTCGGGCGGCATCCTGGCCGCCTATGTGGTCGGATTCGTAGTGCTTTTCATCCTGTCGGGAATCGCAAATGGGTCGGTCTACAAGATGATCCCGTCGATCTTCGCCGCGAAGGCACAGAGCATGGACGGCCTTAGCCGGGCCGAGAAGACCGACTGGTCGCGTCGGATGTCGGGTGCGCTAATCGGGATCGCCGGGTCCATCGGGGCACTCGGCGGGGTCGGCATCAACCTGATGCTGCGGGCGTCGTACCTGTCGCCGGCCAAGTCGGCGACGATGGCGTTCTGGGTCTTTCTTGCCTTCTACGTGTTGTGCGCGGTGATCACGTGGTTCGCGTACGTGCGCACGCCGGGCACGGCGCCCGCTGCGAAGACCGCGACGGCCGCAGAAGCGCTGGCATCGGCGTAGATTTCGCCTGCGAACCGGCCGGATTCAACAGGGCTGCTGGCCCTGCGAAAGGTATGGCAACAGGGCATCGACGCTGGCCGCTCAGGCAAACGCTGGCCAACGCCGACGTGCTAGCAGCGCACCGTATTTCAGAAGCACCCGCTTACATGAACTCGCCGGCCGCCTCCGACGCAGACATTTACCGGGGGCGGCGGGGGCGGAAAGTCCTGTGGCAGTGGCGCATACGCGTCCGGCGGCGGGACATTGGCGTTGACCGTGTCGGCAATGTTGGTGCACCCGCTCACTGAAACACGCCTGCCAACGCTTGCGCAGACGTCCGCGTTGGCCACACTGGAGGGCTGCACGACGGCATACATCTCAGGAATCGCAGCCAGGGTCATTGCTACTAGCCCCCCTGCGGCCCAAGACCGTACCCGGACACTCATCGGGATCTCCTTATTCTGACCGGTCGCTCAAGGAGT
>DASVPF010000236.1:0-1984 GCA_036382965.1 Thiobacillus sp. | reverse complement strand
CCGTCGACGCAGCTCGGCAGCGTCGAGCCCTCGTACCAGCCCGGCGTGCATCTCACCGACCTTGCCACTGCGTTGCCGGACTATGCCATCGCGGCGATCCGCGAGGCGCTGCCGGCGTTCGACCAGCAGATCAAGGGCTTCGCCCTGAAAGACGCCGTGCTCACCGGGGTCGAGACGCGCACCTCGTCGCCGCTGCGCATCACCCGCGGCGACGACTGCCAGAGCCTCAACATCAAGGGGCTGTACCCGGCGGGCGAGGGCGCGGGTTACGCCGGCGGGATTCTGTCGGCCGGCGTGGACGGCATCAAGGTGGCGGAGGCGGTGGCGCTGAATTACCTGACATCGCGCCCGGCGTAAAGGCCTTGCGCGCCGACGCAGGCAGTGCGTCGCGATTCAGCGTTCACCCGTCGCGAGCCAGCGCGCGCAGTCTTTCCCCAATTCGCGTTCGGCGCGCGCTTCATATTCCATCGATTCTTCTGCGGTCAGCGTATCGGCCCAGCGGCCGTTCACTCCCTTGTTGATGAAGGTCTCGGCGCCGCCGTCCCAGAATGCGCCGCCGAGCGGCACGCTGATCGCCGCGTTTTGCTTCATCCAGTCGAAGCTGCAATAGCTGACGATCTCCGGCCAGCGCGACTCCATGACGGGAATGTCGAGGAAGGCTGCGATGCGCCGCATCTCGCCCGGCATGTCGTGTTTCAACGCGTTGAAATGTACGAGCAACACGTTCGGCAGCGCGCGAATCTGCCACCAGCCGCGGAGGTTGTCCCAGAACGGCCAGAAGGGGTGGCCGTCCTGCTCCAGCCAGTCGCGCCAATAGCGGCGTATATCCGCAGGCGGGGGTTCGATCGGCGGCCCCACCCGCCCGGGGGTGTCGTTCAGTGCCGCGTACCACGCCGCGTTTGCATTGACGTGGTGGTTATACATGCTCCATACCACGTCGCGGCCGTCGCGCGCGACGTAAACGTACTTGGCGCGTGGCGAGAACACCAGCGCATCGACCGGCAGATGCGTTTTGATGATGCGGCGATGCGTCTGCGCTTCCACCTGCGGCAGCTTGACTGCCTTGGGTGGCACGCGCAGATCAAGCCAGGGCGACATCTCGGCGACCGGCAGCATCGGGTCGCCGCCGAACAGCATCTGTGCCACGATCTGCTGCGTCCAGGTGGTGCCGGACTTGGCATAGGTGGCGATGATGATGTCATCGTCGCGGAAGGTGAAATCGTTCCAGATGGTGGAATCGAAATGATGGTTGTGCAGTTCGCGGGCCTTGGTCGGCCAGGCGATGTGGTCGGACATGGTGCCTCCCGGGGGGTGGGTTAAGTTCAGCGTTCTCCAGACATCATAGTCAAGCACGGGGGCTTGCTTGTATTTCTATATTTCGATTATCATTGAACTATGAAAACGAAAGCCGCCGTCTCCGCACTCGCCGCCCTTGCCCAGAATTCCCGCCTGGCGGTATTCCGCGCACTCGTTCAGGCGGGTCCGGCTGGGCTGGCGGCAGGCCGGATCAGCGAACTCACCGGCATCCCGCCGTCTTCGCTGTCCTTCCACCTGAAGGAGCTGTCGCACGCCGGCATGGTGGATGCGCAGCAGGCGGGGCGCTTCGTCATCTACACCGCGAATTTCTCGACCATGAACGCGCTGCTCGGTTTTCTCACCGAAAACTGTTGCGGCGGCAATCCCTGCTCGCCGGTCTGTTCGCCGGCCTGCGATCCTTCAAAGGAGTCAATATGAAACGCCTTCATGTACACGTCGCGGTTGACGATCTGGCCGCCAGCATCAAGTTCTATTCCGCCATGTTCGCCGCCGAGCCAACCGTCACCAAGGACGACTACGCCAAGTGGATGCTCGACGATCCGCGCGTGAACTTCGCCATCTCGGCACGCGGCGCGCCGGCCGGTCTCAACCATCTGGGGGTGCAGGCGGAAGGTGCCGATGTGCGGCTTCGACACGTACAAAATTTCCTCGGGTGCGCCTGCCTTCA
>DASVPF010000235.1:0-4644 GCA_036382965.1 Thiobacillus sp. | reverse complement strand
AGGACGGCAGCGCATACATCATCACCTGCATCATGCCGAGGCCGGCGATGGCGAGCCGCTTGATCGCGGTGTTGCGCTCGCGCTTGTAGATGTCGTCGGAGCGGCCGGGATCGAAGGGGTGGGCGATGTAGCCGATGTCGGAAACGGCCTTGAGGATGGCCGACAGCTGGATCCGGCTGTTGTCCCAGCGCACCCGTGCGCGGCGGGTGGCGTAGTTGATCTCCACCGACAGCACGCCCGGTAGTCCCGCGATGTGGCGTTCGTTCAGCCAGATGCACGCGGCGCAGACGATGTTTTCCAGGATCAGCGCAGCCTCGCGGATGTGCTCCGCTTCGACGCGCACGAAGCTTTCCTGGATCTCCGGCAGGTCGTACAGCCCCAGCTGCGCGAGTTCGGCCTCGGCCTCGCGCGGCGTTGCGGGCAGCGCGGTGCGGTGGGTGTAATACGCGCCCTGGCCGCTGTCGATGATGGTCTGCGCCACCGCCTGGCAGCCGCGGCAGCAGGCCGCTTTGGTCTCGCTTTCGAACTGGATGGGATAGTGCGCGCCGTCCGGCACCGGCAGGCCGCAATGGAAGCAGCCCAAAAAAGAAGGGGCGTTCACGAGTCCAGGGGGGTGGCTCATGAAACGCCCCGAAGAAAGACGCTGTCGTGCAGCAGGCCCGGGAGAGAGGTCGGTCCTGCCACGGGCGCCAGGTACTGCTTGTATTCCAGATCCAAACCCGCGGCCGAACGCCCGAAGCACCGGGTGAGTGCTCGGGTCGGCCTGCCTGACGCCGCAGCTTGTGGCTTTGGCGCCGATCCGGATTGTGTTGACGTCGTGTGTGGTGCCATTCTTCCTACTGCCCTGTTCCCCGATGCGTGCGCCGCCAGGCTGTCTCGTACGGCGCTTCGTCCGGTCGATCGGCCATTATACGAAGCGGGGCGTCCGCAGCCTGCACGCGCGTCCCGCTGGGCCAAGAAGACAATAGCAGTATTGAAGATGTGCATATCATAATATAGCCGTGCCGGGCGATGCAAGCCCCCGAATCCGCTACCATGGGTAGCATGATCGAACGCCTGCAAAACGCTTCATTCTTCCCCCCGGTCGAGACCGCGCTGCGCGATCCCAACGGCCTCCTGGCGATGGGCGGCGATCTGTCCCTGGTGCGCCTGCTGGACGCCTATCGGCGCGGTATTTTCCCCTGGTTCAATCCCCACGAGCCCATTCTGTGGTGGAGTCCCGACCCGCGCATGGTGCTGCCGCCGGCAGAGGTGCGGGTCACGCGCTCTCTGGCCAAACGCATCCGCAACGCCGGCTTCGATGTGCGCGTCGACACGGCGTTCATCGAGGTGATGCACGCCTGCGCCGCGCCGCGTGAGGGCGCGTCCGGCACCTGGATTTCGCCGGCGATCGTGGCCGCCTACAGCCGCCTGTTCGATGCGGGCTATGCGCATTCGATCGAAACCTGGCACGACGGCGTACTGGTCGGCGGCCTCTACGGCGTGGCGATCGGCCGCATGTTCTACGGCGAATCGATGTTCAGCCGCGAGCCCGACGCCTCCAAGGCCGCGCTGGTGCGGCTGGCGTGGCAGTTGCAGCAATGGGAGTTCGGCCTGATCGATTGCCAGATGGAAACACCCCACCTCGCCAGTCTGGGCGCGCGCACCCTGCCGCGCGCGGCGTTCACGGCGCGGCTGGCGGAGTTGGTAAACTTGCCGCATCGACCCGGCCCGTGGCATTTCGATGCACCCGACTGAACCGCCCTTCCAGCGCATCCAGTTCTATCTGACCGCGCACTACGACTGCAGCTACCTGCAGGGCGAGCGCGCGCGCTCGCAGGTCGCCACGCCCACCCACCTGATCGACGGCCAGGCCTACAGCACGCTGATCCGCGCCGGGTTTCGCCGCAGCGGCCAGTTCACCTACCGGCCGCACTGCGAACACTGCCATGCCTGCGTGCCGGTGCGGGTCGACGTCGCCGGCTTCGCGCCCAACCGCACCCAGCGCCGTTGCCTCAAGCGCAACCGGCATCTGGCCGCACGCTTCCTGCCGCTCGATTTCAGGGAAGAACATTACGCGCTGTATCGCGCCTATCTCGTCAGCCGCCACGCCGGCGGCGGCATGGACCGCGACGGTCCCGACCAGTACACGCAGTTTCTGCTGTCGTCCAACGTCGATTCCGTGATGGTCGAGTTCCGCGACGGCGACACCCTGGTGATGGTCTCGGTGATCGACCAGATCAGCGATGGCCTGTCCGCCGTCTACACCTTCTTCGATCCCGCGCGCGAGCAGGACAGCCTCGGCGTCTACGGCGTGCTGTGGCAGATCGAACTGGCGCAGCGGCTGGAACTGCCGTATCTCTACCTCGGCTACTGGATCGCCTCGAGCCGCAAGATGGCGTACAAGAAGCAGTACCCGCCGCTGCAGGGGCTGGTCGACGGTTGCTGGCAGGTGCTCGATCTGTGAAGAAAACACCGAGCATGTCCTTCGACAGGCTCAGGACGAACGGCAAAAGATATTGGTTGCCGATCGTCGCGCTGATCCTGCTGCCCGGCTGCGCCCTGACCGTGAGCGACCCGCGCGCACTCGCGCCCCTCGACGGTTTCGTGCCGCTGGCAAGCGATGCGCGCGTCCGGGTCGAACCGGGGTACGAAGCCTACGGCGCGCGCGTCGCCGCCGCGCTGCCGGGCGCCATCGCGAAAGTCGAGGCGGCGCATTACCTGCCGTTTGCCCGCACGCCGCGCGTCTACGTATGCGGCTCCGACGCGTGCTTCAAGCGCTATGTGCTGACGCCGAAACTGTCGGCCGCGGTGGTGCCGGACAATCGCCTGATCCTGTCGCCCAACCTCGACGGTCGCGAGAGGAACCGGCTGTCCGCGCTCTTGACGCACGAACTCGCGCACCTGCATCTGGGCCAGCGCATCGGCCACTATCACAGCACCCTGCCGGTGTGGTTCCACGAAGGCTGGGCCTCGTTGACGGCCGACGGCGGCGGCGCCGAGTACGCCAGTGACGCCCGGGTGTTCGAGGCGATCCGCGCCGGCCAGCGGGTCAATCTCGACGTGCGCGACACGCCCGACCAGCGTCACCGCGCCAATGCCTCCAATCTCGACATCTACGCGTTCTACCGCCAGTCCATGCTGCTGGTCGGCTGGCTGAAAGCGCGGGACGAAGCACGCTTTCGCGCCCTGGTGCTCGCCGTGCAGGACAACACCGACTTCGAAATCGCCTTCTGGAATGTCTACGGCCAGGCGCCCGCCACCCGGCTGGCGGGTTTCTTCGACGGCGTTCAGGGCGGCCCCGGTTTCAACGATAATGGGGCGATCCAGGCCGCACCCGCACAACCCTAAACAACCCAGTCATGAAACCCTACCTCGATTTGATGCGCCACGTGCTCGAGCACGGCGCGAAGAAGGATGACCGCACCGGCACCGGCACCCTCTCGGTATTTGGCTGGCAGATGCGCTACAACCTCGCCGCAGGCTTCCCGCTCGTCACCACCAAGAAATGCCACCTGCGCTCGATCATCCACGAACTGCTGTGGTTCCTGCAGGGCGACACCAACATCAGCTACCTGAAGGAAAACGGCGTCTCGATCTGGGACGAATGGGCCGACGAAAACGGCAACCTCGGCCCGGTCTACGGCCACCAGTGGCGCAACTGGCCGAAGCCCGACGGCGGGACGATCGACCAGATCAGCGACGTGGTGAAGACGCTCAAAAGCAACCCCGATTCGCGCCGCATCATCGTCTCCGCGTGGAACGTCGCCGACCTCGACAAGATGGCGCTGGCGCCTTGCCACGCCTTCTTCCAGTTCTATGTCGCCGACGGCAAATTGAGTTGCCAGCTCTACCAGCGCAGCGCCGACATCTTCCTCGGCGTGCCGTTCAACATCGCCAGCTACGCTTTGTTGACGCTGATGATGGCGCAGGTCACGGGCTTGAAGCCGGGCGACTTCGTCCACACCCTGGGCGACGCCCACCTCTATCTCAACCATCTCGACCAGACGCGCGAGCAGTTGAGCCGTGCGCCGCGCCCGCTGCCGACGATGACGCTGAATCCGGAAGTAAAAGATATCTTCGGCTTCCGCTTCGAGGACTTCACGCTCGAAGGCTACGACCCGCACCCGGCGATCAAGGCGCCGGTGGCGGTGTGAAATGCGTGAGGTGTCTGTCAGGCGTGAGGGGTGAGGTGTAAGAGATTTATGGATTGGAACGAACCCCACCACCGTTCGCCCTGAGCCTGTCGAAGGGCAAGCGTCCCGCATAAGAATCGAGAGAGCATGACCCAAAACAAACCCCGCATCAGCGTCATCGCCGCACTCGCCAGAAACCGCGTCATCGGCATCGAGAACCGCCTGCCGTGGCGGCTGCCGGAAGACCTCGCCCACTTCAAGGCGCTCACCCTCAACCACCCCATCCTGATGGGCCGCAAGACCTTCGAGTCGCTCGGCCGCCCGCTGCCCGGGCGCACCAACATTGTCATCACCCGCAACCCCGGCTATTGCCATGACGGCTACGTCGTCGCCGCGTCCATCCCCGCCGCGATCGCGCTGTGCCAGGACGCCGACGAGCTCTTCTTCATCGGCGGCGCCGAGCTCTACGCCCAGGCCATCCCGCTCGCCGACCGCCTGTACCTCACCGAAGTCGACATCGAAGCCGAGG
>DASVPF010000234.1:0-4854 GCA_036382965.1 Thiobacillus sp. | reverse complement strand
CGTCAAGCCGAAGGCGGCGATGTACCTGTTCCCGCGGCTCGACCCCAAGCTGTATCCCATCCACGACGACCAGAAATTCATCCTCAACCTGCTGGAAGAGGAGCGCGTGCTGGTGGTGCAGGGCAGCGGCTTCAACTGGCCCCGGCCGGACCATATCCGCGTCGTGTTCCTGCCGCACGAGGAAGATCTGACCGAGGCGATCGGGCGCATGAGCCGATTCCTCGACCGCCAGCGTGCGCATCGCTGATTTTCAAGTCTGGAAAACCTTTAACCACAGAGGCACAGAGACAGCGAGGAAAACTAAGGTGTGGATTGACATGGTTTCTCCGTGTCTCTGTGCCTCTGTGGTGAAGATTTTTTGATTTTTTGAACGAGACCAATTAATGAAACCCATCCACGTCGGCCTGCTGGGCCTGGGAACCGTCGGCGGCGGCACGCTCACCGTGCTGCGTCGCAATGCCGAAGAAATCACCCGTCGCGCCGGGCGCGAGATCCGCGTGGTCCGTGCGGCGGTGCGCGACCTTGAAAAAGCCAAAGTGCTGGCTGACGGCCTGCCGCTGACGGCCAACCCATTCGATGTGGTCGACGATCCCGACATCGACATCGTGGTCGAACTGATCGGCGGGCTGGAGCCGGCGCGCGAGTTGGTCATGCAGGCGATTGCCAACGGCAAGCACGTCGTCACCGCCAACAAGCATCTGGTCGCCAAGTACGGCAACGAAATCTTCGCCGCGGCGCAGGCCAAGGGCGTGATGGTCGCGTTCGAGGCGGCGGTCGCGGGCGGCATTCCCATCATCAAGGCGCTGCGCGAGGGCCTGACCGCCAACCGCATCGAGTGGCTGGCCGGCATCATCAACGGCACCAGCAACTTCATCCTCACCGAAATGCGCGACAAGGGCGCAGCCTTCGACGACGTGCTGAAGGAGGCGCAGCGTCTCGGCTACGCCGAGGCCGACCCGACCTTCGACATCGAGGGCATCGACGCCGCGCACAAGCTCACCATCCTGTCGGCGATCGCCTTCGGCATCCCGATGCAGTTCGACCGCGCCTACACCGAGGGCATCTCGAAGCTCACCCGCGAGGACGTGCAATACGCCGAGGAGCTGGGCTATCGCATCAAGCTGCTGGGCATTGCGCGCCGCGCCGAGAACGGTATCGAGCTGCGCGTGCACCCCACGCTGATCCCCGAGCGCCGCCTGATCGCCAACGTCGACGGCGCGATGAACGCCGTGCTGGTGAAGGGCGACGCCGTCGGCTCGACGCTGTATTACGGCGCCGGCGCCGGCGCCGAGCCGACCGCGTCCGCGGTGGTCGCCGACCTGGTCGACGTCACGCGGCTCCACACTGCCGATCCGCACCATCGCGTGCCGCACCTGGCATTCCAGCCCGACCAGCTGGCCGACACGCCGATCCTGCCGATGGACGAGGTGCGCACCGCCTACTACCTGCGCCTGCGTGCCTTCGACCGCCCCGGCGTGCTGGCCGATATCACCCGCATCCTGGCCGACAGCAACATCTCCATCGACGCCATGGTGCAGAAGGAGCCTGCCGAAGGCGAGGAGGAGGTCAACATCATCCTGCTGACCCACATCACACTGGAGAAGAACATCAACGCGGCGATCGCCAAGATCGAGGCGCTCGACACCGTGGCGGGGCAGGTGATGCGCATCCGTCTCGAAGAACTGGCGGCCCGCTAAGCTGGGCATTTTTAATGCAAAACAAGGCCATGACATGTGTTCCCGGAATATATACATGCCTCTCCCCGTCATTGCGAGCAACGCGAAGCAATCCAGCAACGCACATTGCACAGACTGGATTGCTTCGGCGTTGCCTCGCAATGACGGCATTGCAGTGTTTTCCGGGACGCCCTACCTAGGACAAGCATGAATTACCTCAGCACCCGCGGCCTCGCCCCTCACCTCCACTTCTCCGACATCCTGCTCGGCGGTCTCGCCAGCGACGGCGGCCTCTATGTGCCGAAGGCCTACCCGCGCTTCACCGCGGCCGAACTTGAAGCGATGCGTGGGATGAATTACCGCGAACTCGCCTTCGCCGTGCTGTCGCGCCTGATCGACGACATCCCGCACGACCACCTCGCCGCGCTCATCGCCAAGACCTACACCGCCGAGGTCTTCCGCTATACCGGCCCGGGCGAGAACGCCGAAGACATCACACCGCTGAAAACGCTGGAACCCGGCCTGCACGTGCTGGCGCTGTCGAACGGCCCGACGCTGGCGTTCAAGGACATGGCGATGCAGCTCCTGGGCAACCTGTTCGAATACGTGCTGGCCCACTCGTCCACAGGAGAGGCAGCCGGCGGCGAGCTGAACATCCTCGGCGCAACTTCCGGCGACACCGGTTCTGCCGCCGAATACGCCATGCGCGGCAAGCGCGGCATCCGCGTCTTCATGCTGTCACCCGAGCATGGCATGACGCGCTTCCAGCAGGCGCAGATGTATGCGCTCGCGGACGCCAACATCCACAACCTGGTGATTCGCGGCGTATTCGACCAGTGTCAGGACATCGTCAAGGCGGTATCGAACGATCTCGATTTCAAGACGCAGCACCACATCGGCGCGGTCAATTCGATCAACTGGGCGCGCGTCGCGGCGCAGAGCGTCTACTACTTCAAGGCCTATTTCGCGGCGACCCACAGCAACGACCAGAGCGTGTCGTTCTCGGTACCGTCGGGCAACTTCGGCAACGTCTGCGCCGGCCACATCGCGCGCCAGATGGGCCTGCCGATCAACAAGCTGATCGTCGCCACCAACGAGAACGACGTGCTCGACGAGTTCTTCCGCACCGGCGTCTACCGTCCGCGCCCGGAGACACAACACACCTCCAGCCCGTCGATGGACATTTCCAAGGCGTCCAACTTCGAGCGTTTCGTGTTCGACCTGGCGGGGCGCGACGCCGCCAAGATCCGCAGCCTGTGGGCAGCGGTCGAATCCGGCGGCAGCTTCGATCTCAGGGCAGACGGCCTGTTCGACCGCGTAGCCGGCTTCGGCATGGTCTCGGGTTCGAGCAATCACGCCAACCGCATCGACACCATCCGCACGGTGTACGAGGTGTACGGCACGATGATCGACCCGCACACCGCCGACGGCCTTAAAGTGGGGCTGGAGCACCGCGAGCCCGGCGTGCCGCTGATCTGCATGGAAACCGCGCAGCCCGCCAAGTTCGAGGACGCGATCCGCGAAGCGCTCGGCATCGCGCCGGTGCGCCCGGCCGAACTCGCCGATCTGGAAGCGCAGCCGCAGGTAAAGCACGTCATGGATGCCGACGTCAATGCGGTCAAGCAGTTCATCGTCGACTACGCCGGCTAAAGCCCGGCCTCTGGCGCTTGCCGAACGGGTGGCGCAGGTGCAGGCCTGCACGGTGTGCGCCGCGCACCTGCCGCACCCGCCGCGTCCCGTCCTGCGCGTTTCCCCCACCGCACACCTGCTGATCGTCGGCCAGGCGCCGGGGCGGCGCGTGCATGAAACCGGCATCCCGTGGAACGACCCCTCGGGCGATCTGCTGCGGCAGTGGCTCGGCATGACGCGCGACGCGTTCTACGACGTCTCGCGCATCGCCATCGTCCCCACCGGCCTGTGCTACCCGGGAACGGTCAAGGGCAGCGACCTGCCGCCGCGCCCGGAATGCGCGCCGCTGTGGCATCCGACGCTGCGCGCGGCGATGCCCGGGATCCGGCTCACCCTGCTGATCGGCGCCTACGCCCAGGCGTATTACCTGGGCCGTCGCCGCGGCCGCACGCTCGCTGACACGGTGGCTGCCTGGCGCGATTTCGCGCCCGACTTTTTCCCGCTGCCGCACCCCAGCCCGCGCAATCGTCTATGGTTGAAGCGCCATCCCTGGTTCGAGCAGGAGGTGCTGCCGGCCCTGCGTGAACGGGTTGGAACCGTGCTGGCGGCAGGCGATAATGGCAACGTCTAACAACTTTAATGATGTTTCCATAAAACGCGACAAGTCTTCAACCACCATTCGGGCTGAGCCTGTCGAAGCCCTGTACCCACTCGGACATGCCCTTCGACAAGCTCAGGGCGAACGGGAACTTTGTCATGCGTAATGGAAAAGCTCAATAACCAAGCACCAGGACACGAACCCGCATGAAACTCGTCACTTCGCTCACCAGTCCCTACGGCCGCAAGGTCCGTGTGGTGCTGCTGGAAAAGAAGATTCCGTTCCAGCTCCAGGTCGAAAACCCGTGGCTGCCCGACAGCGTCGTGGCCACCCTCAATCCGCTCGGCAAGGTGCCGGTGCTGGTGCTGGAAGACGGCGCCAGCGTGTTCGATTCGCGCGTCATCGTCGAATACCTCGACCACGCCAGCCCAGTGGCGCATCTGATTCCGGCCGAACTGAAAAGCCGCATGATGGTGCGCGGCGTCGAAGCGCTGGCCGACGGCGTCACCGACGCCGCGGTGGCGTTGTATCTGGAGAAAAAGCGCGCGCCCGAACAGCAGAGCAGCGACTGGCTGGTGCTGCAGGAAAAGACCCTGTTCCGTGGCCTCGGCGCCCTGTCAGAAGCGCTCGGCGAGAATCCCTGGTTCCTCGGCAACAGCATGACGCTGGCCGACGTCGCCTGCGGCTGCATGCTGGATTACCTGGAACTGCGTTTCCCCGAAGTCGACTGGCGTACCGCCCACCCCAACCTGGCGAAGCTCGCCGACAAGCTGGCGACGCGCGCTTCGTTCAAGGAAACAGTGCCCGTCGTTTGATCCGTCATTGCGAGGAGCGGAGCGACGCGGCAATCCAGAATACTTGCGGAATCAGGGACTCTGGATCGCCACGCCCTACGGGCTCGCGATGACGTCCGGAATATGTTGAGGAGAAGTGACATGGCTCACGCAGTAG
>DASVPF010000233.1:0-5320 GCA_036382965.1 Thiobacillus sp. | reverse complement strand
CGGCCCCTCGACCGGCGCGAGGAGGCCGCCCGAGGTCTGAGGATCGTGGGCGAGGACGGCTGTCGTGCATCCGATCACCTTGCGTTTGCCCGTCAGGATGTTGCCGCAGCCGGACGAGACGACGTGCGGCCCCACCTGCCTGCACGCTGTCTACACCTACTGGGGCGAGGGCGTGCCGCTGGCCGAGGTGATCGCCCGCACCCACAGGATGGAGCACGGCGGCACCTTCGCGATTTTTCTCGCCTGCGACGCCCTGCGCCATGGCTACCAGGCCACGCTCTATACCTACAACCTGACGGTGTTCGACCCCACGTGGTTTGCGCCGGGCGTGGACATTGCCGAGCGCCTGCAGCGGCAGCGCAAGGCGAAACAGGACACCCGCCTGCGCCACGTTACCGAGGGCTATCTGGAGTTCCTGCGCCTGGGCGGGCGGCTGCGCCTGACCGACCTCTCGCGCCCGCTGATTCGCGGCCTGCTGCGCCGCAATCTGCCCATCATCACCGGCTTGAGTTCCACTTATCTCTACCGCGCGCCGCGCGAATACGGGCCGAACGACGAGCCCGACGACATTCGCGGCCGGCCGGCCGGCCCCTTCGTCGTGCTCGCCGGCTACGACCGGAAAAAGGCCAGCGTGCTGGTGGTCGACCCCTACGGCCTGCATCCCTACGGCCCCGCGCACGAATACTGGATCAACATCGATCGCGTGCTCGGCGCGGTGCTGCTCGGCATCGTCACGCATGACGCCAACCTGCTGCTGATTTACCCGCCTCGCACGACGCCGCAGGAGGAGGACGCGGCGCCGTGAGCATCCTCATCGTCGTCGACGACCCGCGCGCCTGGCCGCTTGACATTCCTGACATCGACGTCGTCCCGGCGCGCGCCTATCTGACCGATCCGGCCTACGGCGAGGGCCGTTCCGCCAAGGTGTTCAATCTGTGCAAGTCCTATCGTTATCAGAGCCTCGGCTACTACGTTTCGCTGCTGGGCGAGGCGCGCGGCCACAAGCCGCTGCCGCGGGTGAGCACGATGGAAGACCTGCAATCGCAGAATCTGGTGCGGCTGCTCACCGAGAATCTGGACGAACTGGTGCAGAAGATGCTGGCGCCGATCAAATCGGATACGTTCGAACTTAGCATCTACTTCGGGCGCAATGTGGCGAGCCGCTACGATGCCCTGAGCCATCAACTCTTCAGCCTGCTGCAGGCGCCGTTGCTGCGCGCCCATTTCGAGCGTCACCGCGACCTGTGGCGCTTGCGCAGCGTGCGTGCCATCGCCGCCAGCGACATTCCGCCGTCGCATCAGGCCTTCGTGGTCGAGGCGGCCACGGCGTATTTCATGGGCCACCGGCGCCGTCCGCGCAAGCGCACGCCGCCGCGTTTCGGTCTCGCCATCCTGCACGATCCCGGCAATCCGGAGCAGCCGTCCAACCGCCGCGCCCTGCAGCAGTTCGAGAAGGCCGCAGTGGAAGTGGGCCTGGAAGTCGAGTACCTCACCCGCACCGATCTCGGCCGGCTGTCCGAGTTCGATGCGCTGTTCATCCGCGACACCACCTTTGCCAACCACTACACCTACCGCTTCGCGCGGCGGGCAAGTGCGGAGGGCCTGGTGGTGATCGACGATCCGGATTCCATCCTCAAGTGCAACAACAAGGTTTATCTCGCCGAACTGCTCGCCCGCCACACTATCCCGGCGCCGCGGACGCTGATGGTGCACCACGACAACGTCGACCAGATCGTTCCCAGCCTTGGCCTGCCGTGCGTGCTCAAGCAGCCCGACAGCTCGTTTTCGCTCGGCGTGACCCGGGTGGAGTCGGCGCCGGAGCTGCTCGTCCAGGTGGAGGCCCTGCTGAAAAAATCGGAACTGGTCGTCGCGCAGGAATACCTCCCCACCGAGTTCGACTGGCGCGTCGGCATCCTCGACCGGCGGCCGCTGTTCGTATGCAAATACTTCATGGCCGCCGGACACTGGCAGATCGTCCGGCACGAGACGGATCGCCAGGGCTACAAGGAAGGCCCGGTCAAGGCCGTGGCGGTGGCCGAAGCGCCGGAAGAAGTGGTGAAGATCGCGCTCAAGGCCGCCAACCTGATCGGCGACGGCCTCTACGGCGTCGACATCAAACAGGTGGGCAACCGCTGCTGCGTCATCGAGGTCAACGACAACCCCAACATCGACGCCGGCAACGAGGATGGCGTGCTGAAAGGCGCCCTCTACCGCGAGATCATGGGCTCGTTCGTGCGCCGCATCGAGGCGCGCAAGCTGGGGAACGCACGGTGAACGCTGCTACTGTGCTGCCTGCGTTTGCGGGTTACGGCATCGAACTCGAATACATGATCGTCGACCGGCAGACGCTGTCGGTGATGCCGATTGCCGATGCCTTGCTGCACACCCAGGCCGGCGCCGGCGCGGAGGTCGTGCACGGACGCTTCGGCTGGTCCAACGAACTGGTGCTGCATCTCGTCGAGATCAAGAACGTCCGCCCCGACCCCGCCCTCGATCCGCTTGCCGCGGGCTTCCAGGCCGAGGTCAACGCCATCAACCGGCGGCTGCTCCCCCTGGGCGCACGCCTCATGCCGACCGGCATGCACCCGTGGATGTCGCCCGCGACCGAAACGCACCTGTGGCCCCACGAGCATGCGTCCATCTACCAGGCGTACGACCGCGTCTTCGATTGCCGGCAACACGGCCAGGCCAATCTGCAGAGCATGCAGATCAATCTGCCCTTCGCCGGCGACGACGAGTTCGCCCGCCTGCATGCCGCGGTGCGGCTGGTGCTGCCCATCCTGCCGGCGCTGGCCGCGAGTTCGCCGCTCGCCGACGGCCGGCCCGGCGGTACTCTGGACACCCGCATGGCGGCCTACGGCAGCGCGGTTCAGCGTGTCCCCTCGGCGATCGGCCGGCTCATCCCGGATACGGTCGCCAGCCAGGCCGACTATGTCCATCGGGTACTGGAACCGCTCTACCGCGACATCGCGCCGTTCGACCCGGAAGGCGTGCTGCGGCACGAATGGCTCAACGCGCGCGGTGCGATCCCGCGCTTCGCGCGCAACGCCATCGAGATCCGGGTGATCGACATGCAGGAATGCCCGCAGGCCGACCTCGCCATCGCCGCCGCCGCCAGCGCCGTCATCCGGGCTCTGTACGATGCCCGATGGTCGCCGCTTGCCCTGCAGCAGGCCATCGGCACGGAAGCCCTGGCGAACATCCTCGACGCCTGCGTCCGCGACGCCGAGCAGGCGACGATAGCCGATGCCGGCTACCTGCGGCTAGTGGGCGTGTCCGACCGGCAATGCCAGGCCGGCGCACTCTGGCGTCGGCTCATCGAAAGCACGCTGGACAGCACCACGCCCTGGCGCGAACCGCTGCGCGTGATGCTGGAACAGGGGCCGCTCGCCCGCCGCATCCTGCGCGCGGTTGGCCCCCGCTGCACGAACCTGCGCCTGAAGCTGGTCTACCGGATCCTGTGCGACTGTCTGCAGGCGGGGCGGATGTTCGAGACCTGATGGCTCAGGCAGATCGCATCCTGATCAGCTGCGAGCACGGCGGGAATCGCATTCCCGCCCGCTACCGCCCGCTGTTTGCCGGCTTCGAGGCCATGCTGCGCTCGCATCGCGGCTACGATCCCGGTGCGCTCGCCCTCGCCCGTGCGCTGGCGGCGGCCCTGGCCGCGCCGCTGTTCGTCTCGACCACCAGCCGCCTGCTGATCGACCTCAACCGCTCGATCGGCCATCCGCGGCTCTACTCCGAGGCCACCCGCAATGTGCCCGCCACGATCCGCCGCGCGATACTCGAATCCCACTACCTGCCCTATCGCAACCGGGTCGAGGCGGCGGTCGCCGGGGCGATCGCGCGCGGCGGGCGGGTGATCCACATCGCCGCGCACAGCTTCACGCCGGAACTCGACGGCAGCGTCCGCAACGCCGACGTCGGCCTGCTCTACGATCCGGCACGGCCCGGCGAGCGCGCACTGTGCCGAAGCTGGCAGATACAACTCCAGGCATGCGCACCCGAATTGAAGGTGCGCCGCAATTATCCTTATACCGGCAAGTCCGACGGCCTCGCCGCCCATCTGCGCCGCCTTTTCCCGGCTGACGCGTATGTCGGGATCGAGCTGGAAATCAACCAGAAGCACGTTATGGGCGACGGCCGCCGATGGCGTGTATTGATGAATCAGGTGATCGAATCCCTGCATCAGGCAATGACGTAAGCAAACAACACCCCAGCTAGACAGGATCGTTCCCGCGCTAGAATCGACGTATGCAATCCGGCACCGCGACTGTCAGGCCATGAGCGCCCTCCCCATTTCCGCCCGCCTGCTGCTGAGCTACCTGCTGGTGGCGGCGCTGCCGCTGGGCGGGCTGGCAGCGTTCTATCTGGCATCGTTCGAAACCTCGCTGCGCGAAACCGTGCTGGACAACATGTCCACCATCGCGGACAAGAAAGCCGAGCAGATCGACAGCCACGTGAGGGAACGGCTGGAGGACGCCCAACAGTTCAGCCACCGCGCCCTCATCCGCGACGCGATCGCCGCGCTGGGGCAGACGTTCCGCACGGCCGGCCTGCACGCACCCGCCTATCGAATGGCCGCGGACCGGCTGCGCGATACCTTGAAGCGCACCGATGCAATCGACGATTTCTACGATCTGTTGTTGATGGATACGGACGGCAACGTGGTGTTCTCCGTCATGCAGGAACCGGATCTGGGCACCAACCTGAAGCACGGTCCCTATCGCGACACCCAGTTGGCGAAAGGATTCGAGCGCGCCATGCGGACCCGGCAAACCGACCTCAGCCGGTTTGCGCTGTATGCGCCCTCGCATAATCGCCCCGCCGCTTTTCTGGTCGCACCGGTACTGAAGAATGGCGTGGCGATCGGCGCGCTCGCCTTGCAACTGGACGTGGACAAACTGGGCGCGGTGACGGCCGACCGCACCGGCCTGGGCCGCACCGGCGAAACCGTGCTGGCGCAAAAAGAGGGCGGCGATGTGTTCTACACCGCCCCGCTCAGGCACGTTCGGAACGCCGCCTATCGTTACCGGGTACCGTTCGGAAACGCGGCCTTGCCGATGCAGAAAGCGCTGGCCGGCGAGCGCGGCCGGGGCATCATTCGCGACTATGCCGGCATCGAAGGCGTGGCGGCCTGGCGCTATCTGCCGGCCCTGGGCTGGGGCATGGTGGTGAAGATCGACACCGACGAGGCGCTGGCGCCCGCCGCCGAGTTGCGCCGCGCCACCGCCCTCGCGCTGGCGCTGTTTCTGCTGCTATCCGGCATCGTGGCGTTCTTTCTGGGACGCGGGCTGTCGCGTCCCATCCGGCATCTTAC
>DASVPF010000232.1:0-2250 GCA_036382965.1 Thiobacillus sp. | reverse complement strand
GTTCAGCCTGGCTGCCCGCTACCCCGGTCCAGTCGAAACCGACTGGCCTGAAATCTATTTGGCAAAGGCCTGATCGAACAGGCTGCGTCTTTGCTGTCTTTGCTCGGTCGGTTGGGTGGCGCGCACCAGGTTGTGGTTGTGCTTGAGGTTGCTGCGCACTTCGGAGCGGTTGACCGCCATGATGAGCTCGGTTGCCAGTATCCGCGCCTGATGCGGGGTCAGGGTGAGGTCGCAGCCCTGCGCCCGGAGCGCCAGCACGATGTGGTCGCGGCCGTGAGCATCTTCCTTCAGGGTGATGTCGAGTGTGTTGCCGGGTTCCAGTTCCATGTCCGTATCTCCTTGCGTTGCCTGTACAGGGAATCGAGCAGAGTCCATGCCAGCCTCCGGTGACGGCCGATGGCGTGGAAAACCGCATCAAATCACGTGAGTTTGACGGCTTGATGGCAGGTTGCCGCTACCGCCCTGACGAAGCTTCGTCAGGGCGGTGGGCGAGTTCGTCACTTCGGCTGGCTAAGTGGCGGGTTGAGCGGCGACGGCGGGTTGGCGTTCGCGCGTCAGCAGGGTGTAGGCAACCGGGATGACGAACAGCGTCAGCAGGGTGCCGAGCAGCAGGCCGCCGACGATGACCCAGCCGATGGGCGAACGCGATTCCGCGCCGGCGCCGTGGGCCAGTGCCAGCGGCACCGCCCCCAGCACCATCGCCGCGGTGGTCATCAGGATCGGGCGCAAGCGCAGGCTGGCGGCCTCGATCACCGCATCGACCCTGGACTTGCCGCGGGCGCGCAACTGGTTGGCGAATTCCACGATCAGGATGCCGTGCTTGGTGATCAGACCGACCAGCATCACCAGCCCGATCTGGCTGTAGACGTTGAGCGTGGCGCCGGTAAGCTTCAGCGCCAGCAGCGCGCCGGTGGCGGCGAGCGGAACGGTGAGCAGGATGACGAAGGGCGAGACGAAGCTCTCGAACTGCGCCGCCAGCACCAGGTAAATGACGATCAGCGCCAGGCCGAAGGTAATCGCCAGCGTCTGTCCCGATTCGCCGAACTCGCGCGACTGGCCGTCGAGCGCGGTACGGGCGGTTTTCGGCAGCGTTTCCCTGGCGGCTTGGTCCATGAAGGCGAGTGCCTCGCCCAGCGTATAGCCGGGGGCGATGTTGGCCGAGATGACGGCGGCGCGCTGGCGGTCGAAGTGGTTGAGTTCCTTCGGCGCGACCGTTTCGGTGATGGCAACCAGGTTGGACAGCGGAGTCAGGCTGCCGCCGCTGCCGCGCACGTAGAGCGCGGTCAGATCCTGCGGGGTGGCGCGCGCGGCGGGGTCGAGTTGCACCATGACGTTGTATTGCTCGCCTGCCTGCTTGAAGCGGGTGACTTCGCGCCCGCCGAGCAGCGTTTCCAGGGTGCGCCCGATGGTGTCGACGCCGACGCCCATCTGCGCGGCCTTGTCGCGGTTGATGTCGACCTTCAACTGCGGCTTGTTGAGCTTGAGGTCGCTGTCGGCGTTGGCGAGCCCGGGATAGGCGCGCACCTTGGCCATCAGCGCTTCCACCGCGCGGTCCAGTTCGGCGTAGCTCGGCGCCTGCACCACGAACTGCAGCGGCGGATTGCGGAAACTCTGGCCGAGCGAGGGCGGATTGATCGGGAAGGCGAGCACGCCCGGCATGCCCATGAACATCTGCGGGCCGAGGCTGGCGGTGATGGCCATCTGGCTGCGGCTGCGTTCTTCCCACGGTTTCAGCATCACGAACGACAACGCGCTGTTGACCGGGTTGGGGCGCTCCAGCCCCGGCGCCACCACGACGAACGCCGTTTCGGTCTCGGGCAGCTTTTGATACAGGCCTTCGAGCTGGCGCGCGTACTGGTCGGTGTATTGCAGGGTGGCGCCTTCGGGCGCCAGCATGAAACCGATGAAGAAGCCGCGATCCTCGGTCGGCGCCAGCTCCGACTTCAGCGATTTCAACAGGCCGAACGCGGCCGCCGCCACCAGCACGAACACCAGCACGACGATCAGCGGATGTGTGAGCACGCGCGTCAGGCCACGGGTGTAGGCGGCGTTCAGGCCATGCAGCACGCGTTCGCCGAAGTTGAAGAACGCGCCATGGCGGGTTTCGTGGCGCAGGATCCGGCTCGCCATCATCGGCGTCAGGGTCAACGCGACAAAGCCGGATACCAGCACTGCTGACGCCACGGTCAGCGCGAATTCGGTGAACAGCTGCGCGCACGCGGCAAGTCCAGGGTCGATGCGGTAATCGAG
>DASVPF010000231.1:0-1845 GCA_036382965.1 Thiobacillus sp. | reverse complement strand
TGGGTATCGACCGATACGACGCAGCCCCGGCGAACCAGCGCTTCGATCACCGGCAACACGCGCCGCATTTCCTCGTCGGCGGGCACCGGCGCAGCACCTGGCCGGGTGGATTCCCCACCAACGTCAAGGATATCGGCGCCTTCTTCCTGCAGCTTGAGCGCATGGGCGATCGCGGTCTGCGCGTCGTCCAGCCGTCCGCCGTCCGAGAACGAATCCGGCGTGACGTTGACGATGCCCATGATGCGCGGCCTTGCCAGGGAGAGACGGTGCGAACCTGCGTGGAGAACGGACATAAAAAGAGAGGGGCCCAAGCCCCTCGTATTGTAGTGCGTCGGCGCTCAGGTTTCCTGTGCGGGCTGTGCGGTCGGCGCGGGCGCGCTCGGCTTATCCCCTCCACTCGCTGGCGGTTGCGGCGTGGCTGACGGCTTCGGCGGACGGGCCGGGCGTCCCGCCATGATGTCGGCGATCTGCTCGGCATCGATGGTTTCCCATTCCAGCAAGGCAGCCGTCATCGCCTCGACCTTGTCGCGGCTGTCAGTGAGAATTTTCGTGGCTTGCGCGTACTGCTCGTCGAGGATGCGGCGAATTTCGGCATCGACCTTCTGCATCGTGGCCTCACTCATGTTCTTGTGCGTGGTCACCGACCGTCCCAAAAAAACTTCGCCCTCGTTTTCGCCATACACCATCGGGCCCAACGCCTCGGACATGCCGTAGCGCGTCACCATGTCGCGCGCGATGCTGGTGGCCCGCTCGAAATCGTTCGATGCGCCGGTCGAAATGCTGCCGACGAAGATTTCCTCCGCCACCCGCCCGCCGAACAGCATGCTGATCTGCGCCAGCATCTGATCCTTGTACAGGCTGAAGCGGTCGATTTCCGGCAGCGACATGGTCACCCCCAGGGCACGGCCGCGCGGGATCACCGTCACCTTGTGCACCGGGTCGCAGCCCGGCAGGGTCATGCCGATCACCGCATGGCCCGACTCGTGGTAAGCCGTTTTCTTCTTGTCCTCGGGCGTGATCACCATGGACTTGCGTTCGGCGCCCATGAGGATCTTGTCCTTGGCCTGCTCGAAGTCGTCCATGTCGACCAGGCGCTTGTTGCCGCGCGCGGCGAACAGGGCGGCCTCGTTGACCAGGTTGGCGAGATCGGCCCCCGACATGCCCGGCGTACCGCGCGCCAGAATGTCGGCGCGCACGTCGGGCGCCACCGGCACCTTGCGCATGTGCACCAGCAGGATCTGCTCGCGGCCGCGGATGTCGGGCAGGCCGACCACCACCTGGCGGTCGAAACGACCCGGACGCAGCAGCGCGGGGTCGAGCACGTCGGGACGGTTGGTCGCCGCGATCACGATGACGCCGGTGGTCGCCTCGAAACCGTCCATTTCGACCAGCAACTGGTTCAGCGTCTGTTCGCGCTCGTCGTTGCCACCGCCGAGGCCGGCGCCGCGCTGGCGGCCGACCGCATCGATTTCGTCGATGAAGATGATGCAGGGCGAGTTCTTCTTCGCCTGCTCGAACATGTCGCGCACCCGCGCCGCACCGACGCCGACGAACATTTCGACGAAGTCGGAACCCGAGATGCTGAAGAACGGCACCTTGGCCTCGCCCGCAATCGAGCGCGCCAGCAGCGTCTTGCCCGTGCCGGGCGGGCCGACCATCAGCACGCCGCGCGGAATGCGTCCGCCCAGCTTCTGGAATTTGGAGGGGTCCTTCAGGAAATCCACCAGTTCGGCGACGTCTTCCTTCGCCTCGTCGCAGCCCGCCACATCGGCAAAAGTCACCGGGTTGGCGTTTTCGTCGAGCAGACGCGCCCGGCTCTTGCCGAACGAGAACGCACCGCCGCGT
>DASVPF010000230.1:0-1975 GCA_036382965.1 Thiobacillus sp. | reverse complement strand
ATCATCGAGCGCTTTGCCGCGCATTCGCGCGTGCCGGTGATCAACGGGCTGACCAACGAATACCACCCGTGCCAGATCCTCGCCGACATCTTCACCTTCATCGAGCATCGCGGCTCGATCCATGGCAAGACGGTGGCGTGGATCGGCGACTCCAACAACATGTGCAACACCTGGCTGCAGGCGGCCGAGGTGCTCGGTTTCAACGTGCACGTGTCGACCCCGCCGGGCTACGAGGTCGAGCCCGAACGCGCCAACCTGTACGGCACCGACCATTTCGAAAGCTTTGCCGACCCGATGGACGCCTGCCGCGGCGCCGACCTGGTGACCACCGACGTGTGGACCAGCATGGGCTGGGAGGCCGAGAACGACACCCGGCTGAAGGCCTTTGCCGACTGGCAGGTGGATGCCGAGATGATGCAGGTGGCCAAATCCGATGCCGTCTTCATGCACTGCCTGCCCGCGCACCGCGGCGAGGAAGTCGCTGCCGAGGTGATCGACGGCCCGCAGTCGGTGGTGTGGGACGAAGCCGAGAACCGGCTGCACGTGCAAAAGGCACTGATGGAATATTTATTACTCGGAAAAGTGGAAAGCTGAACATGAACATCGCTTACTTCAAGGACATGGATTCGCTCTATGTCGAAATCAGTCCTGAAAACCCCGCGCAGGCGTGGGAAGCGCACGAAGGCATCGTGCTGAACCTGTCGGAAGACGGCCGCGTGGTCGGCATCGAAATCGAGAAGGCCAGCCTCGCCACCAACCTCGACCTCCTGAAAATAGGCGGTTTCCCCGGCCAGGTCGAGATCATCGACAAGAACCAATCCGGCTCCACCCACTGATTTCATACCTGAACATGAGCGACATCAAAAAAGTTGTGCTGGCCTATTCCGGCGGCCTCGACACCTCGGTCATCCTGAAATGGCTGCAGGACACTTACCAGTGCGAGGTGGTGACCTTCACCGCCGACCTCGGGCAGGGTGAGGAACTGGAGCCGGCGCGCGCCAAGGCGCTGCAGTTCGGCATCAAGCCGGAGCAGATCTACATCGACGACCTGCGCGAGGAGTTCGTGCGCGACTTCGTCTTCCCGATGTTCCGCGCCAATACCGTGTACGAAGGCGAATACCTGCTCGGCACCTCGATCGCGCGGCCGCTGATCGCCAAGCGCCTGATCGAGATCGTCAACGAAACCGGCGCCGACGCCATCTGCCACGGCGCCACCGGCAAGGGCAACGATCAGGTGCGTTTCGAGCTCGGCGCGTATGCGCTCAAACCCGACGTCAAGGTGATCGCGCCATGGCGCGAGTGGGACTTGCTGTCGCGCGAAAAACTGCTGAATTACGCCGAGACTCACGGCATCCCCATCGACATGAAACACCGCCAGGGCGGCTCGCCGTACTCGATGGACGCCAACCTGCTGCATATCTCCTACGAAGGCCGCCACCTGGAAGACCCCAATGCGGAAGCCGAGGAAGACATGTGGCGCTGGACCGTGGCGCCGGAAAAGGCGCCCGATGCGGCCGAATATATCGAGCTGACCTACGCGAAAGGCGACGTGGTGGCGATCAACGGCGCCGGCATGCGCGCGCACGAAGTGCTGGCGAAGCTCAACCAGCTTGGCGGCAAGCACGGCATCGGCCGGCTCGACCTGGTGGAAAACCGCTACGTCGGCATGAAGTCGCGCGGCTGCTACGAAACCCCCGGCGGCACCATCCTCCTGAAAGCGCATCGCGCGATCGAATCGATCACGCTCGACCGCGAAGTCGCGCATCTGAAAGACGACCTGATGCCGCGCTACGCCAGCCTGATCTATAACGGCTACTGGTGGGCGCCCGAGCGCCGCGCGTTGCAGGTGCTGATCGATCACACCCAGCAGCACGTCAACGGCACAGTGCGGCTGAAGCTCTACAAGGGCAACGTCATCGTCGTCGGCCGCGATTCGAAGAGCGATTCGCTGTTCGATTCCACCATCGCCACTTTC
>DASVPF010000229.1:0-6205 GCA_036382965.1 Thiobacillus sp. | reverse complement strand
AGCACGCCGCCGGCCGCCAGCCCGCCACATAGCCCCTGCAGCGCACCCAGGTAGAGAAACGGGCGGCGGATATGCCAGTCGGTGGCGCCGATCAGCCGGCTGACCAGAATTTCGTCGCGCCGGGCCAGCACCTGGGCGCGGATGGCATTGCCCGAGATGGCGATCAGGGCGACGGCAAACAGCCCGGCCAGCAGCCAGACGCCGGTGCGTCCGAAAGCGAGCGCGGCTTGCAAACGGTCTGCCCACTGGCTGTCGAGATGGGTCTCTGCCACGCCCGGCAGCTGGCCCAGCGCATTCGCGACCCGTGTCAGGCCCGCGCGCGACGTGGCTTGCGGCCGCACCACCCAGGCATCCGGCAGAGGATTCTGCGTCAGGCCGGCGGTAATGTCGGCCAGATCCTGCGCCGCGCTGAGCGTCGCCAGCGCGGCGTCCCTGGATACGTAGCGCGCCTGCGCGATGTCGGACTGTTTCAGCCGTGCGGCGATGGCCTGTTTTTGCGCCGCCGTGGCCGCGGCGTCGAGATACACGCTGATTTCCGGTTGCGCGGGCAGGTCGCCCGCCAGCCGGTTGAGGTTGCCGAGCATCAGGTACAGCCCGCCGGGCAGGCTGATCGCCACGCCCATGGCCAGCGCGGTGAGCGCAGTGGCAACCGGTTGCGCACCCAGGCGGCGCACTGCGGCGGCGAGCGCATGTTTCTGGTGACGGATCCAGCCGATCATGCCGCTGCCCCCTCGACCTTGCCATGATCCAGCCGCAGCGTGCGGCCGCCCAGCGCGTTGATGGCGCGGTCGTCGTGGGTGGCGATCAGCAGCGTGGTGCCAACCTGATGGAAATCGCGGAACATGGCCATGATGTCGGCGGCATAGCCCGCGTCGAGATTGCCAGTGGGTTCGTCGGCCAGCAGCAGGGCGGGACGGGAGACCAGCGCGCGGGCGATGCACAGGCGCTGTTGCTCGCCGCCCGAGAGACTGACGGGATGGGCTTTTTCGCGCGGCAGCAGGCCGACCTTGTCGATCACCGCACGGGCGCGTTTCAGCGCCTCGCGGCGGTCGAATCCGGCGATGTCGAGCGGCAGCACCACATTGTCGATCACGCTGCGGTCGAACAGGAGCTTGTGATCCTGGAACACCAGGCCGATGTTGCGACGCAGATACGGCACGGCGCGCTGCGACAGGCGGCTGATGTTCTGGCCGCTGACCGACACCACGCCGCTGGTGGGGCGCTCGATGGCGGCGACGAGTTTCAGCAGCGTGCTCTTGCCGGCGCCGGAATGACCGGTCAGGAAAACCAGTTCGCCCTGTTCGATACTGAGGCTGACCCCCGACAGGGCTTCGTGTCCGCCGGGATAGCGTTTGGTGACTTGATTGAAACTGATCATGAGCGGGTTCAGGCGGTGAAGACGGCCTCGACGAATTCGCGCGCATCGAACGGCCGCAGGTCGTCCACGCTTTCGCCGACGCCGATATAGCGCACCGGGATGGGTCTGGGCCGTGTTGAACAGGCGTGGGCGATGGCGGCAATCGCACCGCCCTTGGCGGTGCCGTCGAGCTTGGTCAATACCAGGCCCGTCACGCCGAGCGCGTCGTCGAAGGCCTTGACCTGGGTGACGGCGTTTTGCCCGGTGTTGGCGTCGAGCACCAGCAGCACTTCGTGCGGCGCGCCGGGCGCGGTTTTCTCGATCACGCGCTTGACCTTCCTGATCTCTTCCATCAGGTGCAGTTGCGTCGGCAAACGGCCCGCGGTGTCGGCCAGCACCACGTCGATGCCGCGCGCGCGTGCGGCCTGGATGGCATCGTAAATCACCGCAGCGGACTCGCCCTTCTCCTGGCTCACCACGGTCACGTTGTTGCGCTCGCCCCAGACCTGCAACTGTTCGCGCGCCGCCGCGCGAAAGGTGTCGCCCGCCGCCAGCAGCACCGACAGACCCTGCGACTGATAGAGCTTGGCGAGCTTGCCGATGGTGGTGGTCTTGCCGGCGCCGTTGACGCCGGCCAGCATGAGGATGAAGGGCTTGTGCGGGGTGACGTCGAGCGGCGCCTCGAGCGGCGTCAGCAAATCGACCAGCGCCGCTTTCAGCGCGTCCTGCAGGTCGGATGCCTCGGTCAGGCCTTCGCGCCGCACCTGCTTTTGCAGCGTGTCGAGCAGGGCGTGCGTCGCATCGACGCCGACGTCGGCGGTGATGAGGATGGTTTCGAGTTCCTCGAACAGCTCGGCATCGATCTTGCGGCCGACGCCGAACAGGCTCGACAACTGGCCGCCCAGCTTGTCGCGGGTCTTGGCGAGGCCCTGCTTCAGCCGTTGCGCCCAGCCCGGGCGCGGCGCGGCAGGCTGGAGGGCGACGGCTTCGATCTGCGCGTCAAAGGCGCCCGGATCGGCGGCAGGGGGTTTGGACTTGAAGAAACTAAACACGGATAAAGGCAGTCAGCACAGCTGTTTGACGGACGCCTAATCTTATCACTCGGATGCGGCTTATCATTCGGGCTGTCGACTCCACACGGGTCTCAGCGGAGTGGATCGGGATGCTCAAGCGATGGTTCAATCAGAGGTGAAGACATGCACGGCATGAAGGTTTGGTTGCTGGCGCTACTGGTGGGCAGTGCGCAGGCGGCGGTGACGGACGTCACGCTCGACAATGGCATGCGGGTGATGGTGCAGGAAGACCATCGCGCGCCGGTGATGGTGTCGCAGGTGTGGTACCGCGCTGGTTCGATGGACGAATTCAACGGCACTACCGGGGTGGCGCACGTGCTCGAGCACATGATGTTCAGGGGCACCAGGACCGTGCCGCCGGGCGAGTTCTCCAAACGCGTCGCCGCTGCCGGCGGGCGCGAGAATGCCTTCACCAGCCGCGATCACACGGTGTTCTTCCAGCAGATGCAGAAAGACCGGCTGGAACTGTCGATGCAGCTGGAGGCCGACCGCATGGCCAATCTCGTCATCAGCGACGACCTCTTCGCCAAGGAAATCCAGGTGGTGATGGAAGAGCGCCGGCTGCGTACCGACGACCAGCCGCAAGCGGTGGTGTCCGAACGCCTGATGGCGACGGCCTATCAGGCGCATCCCTACCGCCGTCCCGTCATCGGCTGGATGGACGACCTCTCGCACATGACCGGGCAGGACGCGCGCGACTGGTATGCGCGCTGGTACGCACCCAACAATGCCACGCTGGTGGTGGCGGGCGACGTCAAGGCCGACGAGGTCGTCGCGCTGGCCAAACGGTACTTCGGCGTCCTGCCCGCACGCGCCCTGCCGGAACGCAGGCCGCAGGACGAACCCGCGCAAATCGGCGAGAAACGCATCGTGGTGAAGGCGCCGGCGCAGCTGCCCTATCTGCTGATGGCCTGGCATGCCCCTACACTGAAGGACTGGGAGAGGGACAGCGCGCCCTACGCGCTGCAGATTCTGGCCGGCGTGCTGTCCGGCAACGATTCGGCGCGACTGCAAAAAGCGCTGGTCAAGACGCAGCAGATCGCGGTGAATGCGAGCGCGGATTACGACGCCGTGGCGCGCGGTCCGGGCATGTTCATGATCGACGCGACGCCTGCGCCGGGCAAGTCGGTGGCGGCGCTGGAAAAAGCCATTCGGGACGAGCTTGAACGCCTCCAGCGCGACGGCATCAGCGAGGCCGAACTCGCGCGGGTCAAGGCGCAGGTGATCGCGGCCGACGTCTACCAGCGCGACTCGCTGTTCTACCAGGCGATGCAACTGGGCGAATACGCGACCGCCGGATTGCCGCCCGAGGCGCTGGCGCACCGGGTCGAGAAATTGCGCGCGGTTACCGCCAGCGAGGTGCAGGCGGCCGCACGACAGTGGCTGCAGGACGACCGGCTGAGCGTGGCCGAACTCGTTCCGCAAGCGCTGAAACCGCAGCCGCATCGCCCGGCCGTTCCTGGAGTACGCCATGTCAATTAAGCTTTTTCTGGTTGCCCTGTTGCTGGGTCTGCCGCTGTCGGGTGAGGCCGCGCTGACTATCCAGAACTGGCAAACGCCGCAAGGCACGCGGGTGCTGTTCGTTGAAAGCCACGAGCTGCCGATGCTCGACATCTCGGTGGACGATCCTGCCGGCAGCGCGCGCGACCCGGCCGGCAAGGCGGGCCTTGCCCATCTGACGCACGGGATGCTCGACCAGGGCGCGGGCGGCCTCACCGATACCGCGATCGCGCATCGCCTGGCCGACGTGGGCGCGGTGCTGGCGGGCAATTTTGACCGCGACCGCGCCGGCGTCACGTTGCGCACCCTGTCGTCTGCCAGCGAAAAGATGGCTGCGCTTGATGTGCTGGCGCGCGTGCTGCAACAGCCCGATTTTCCGCAGGCCGTGATCAAGCGCGAAAAACAGCGCCTCATTTCCACCATCCGCGAAGCCGAGGCCGACCCTGGTACGGTCGCCGACAAGGCGTTCTACCGCGCGCTGTACGGCAACCATCCCTATGCGCACGACGAGGAGGGCGAGCCGGCCGCGATTGCGCAACTGACGCGCGACGCGCTGCTGGCGTTTTATCGCACGCACTACAGCGCCCCCAACGCCGTGATTTCGCTGATGGGCGATATTTCCCGCGCCGAGGCCGAGGCCATCGCTGCGCGCCTTGCCACCGGCTTGCCCCGGGCGGCGGCCGTGCCGGCGCTGCCCAAGCCGGCCCCGGCGGCTGCGACTACCACGCACATCGCCTTTCCCTCGGCACAAAGCCATGTGTTGATGGGGGCCGTGGGCATGGCGCGCAACGATCCCGATTACTTTCCGCTCTATGTCGGCAACTATGTGCTGGGCGGCGGCGGCTTCGATTCGCGGCTGATGCGCGAAGTGCGCGACAAGCGCGGCTACGCCTACAGCGCCTACAGCTACTTCATGCCGATGCAGGAGGCCGGGCCGTTCCAGCTGGGCCTGCAGACCAGGCTGGAGCAGACCGACGATGCACTGAAGGTGGCGCAGGCGACCGTGCGACAGTTCATCGCCGACGGCCCCACCGAGGCCGAACTCGTCCAGGCCAAATCCAATCTCACCGGCGGCTTCCCGCTGCGCATCGACAGCAACAAGAAAATCCTCGATTACCTGTCGGTCATGGGTTTTTACAATCTGCCGCTGGATTATCTGGATACCTGGGTCGACAGGGTCAACGCGGTCGACGTGGCGGCGGTGAAACAGGCGTTCGCCCGCCGCATCGACCCCGACCAGCTGGTGACCGTGATCGTGGGGGCCGAGCGTGCTCGCTAAGCACGCGTCGCCGCAGCGCGCGCACGGTGCCGCCAACCGCGTGCGCATCATCGGCGGACACTATCGCCGCCGGCTGCTGGATTTCCCGGATAGCGCCGGCTTGCGCCCCACGCCCGACCGCGTGCGCGAGACGCTGTTCAACTGGCTGGGACAGGATTTGCCGGACTGGACCTGCCTCGACCTGTTTGCCGGCAGCGGCGCGCTCGGCTTCGAGGCCGCTTCGCGCGGGGCGGCGCGCGTCGTCATGCTCGAACGCGATCCCAGGGCAATCGGCGCGCTGGAAAAAAATCGCGCTGCGCTCGGCGCAAGCCAGGTTGACGTCCTGCGCGCCGACGCCTTGGCTTGGCTGGCGCACAATCGCGAGACCTTCGATCTAATTTTCGTCGATCCGCCGTTCGACAGCGGACTCGCCGGACAGGTGCTCGCCGACCTGGCGCGCCATCTCAAATCCGGCGGCCACGCCTACGTCGAGCAGGGCGCGGAGGTGATCGCGCCGCCCGGGTTTATCATCCACCGCAGCGGGCGCGCGGGGCGCTCGCATTTCGCCCTCATCGTTAAGGAATAAGCTAACCGATGCTGACCGCCGTCTATCCCGGTACCTTCGATCCCATCACGCGCGGCCATGAGGACCTGGTGCGGCGCGCGGTGCGGCTGTTCGACTGCGTCGTCGTCGCGGTGGCCGAATCGCGCAACAAGCAGCCGTTTTTCAGCATCGAGGAACGCGTCGCGATGACGCGCGACGTGCTGGCCGACGTGCCGCAGGTGCGGGTGGAAGGCTTTTCCGGCCTGTTGATCGACTTTGTCGCCGAGCAGGGAGCGATTGCGGTGCTGCGGGGACTGCGCGCGGCGTCCGACTTCGAATACGAATTCCAGCTGGCGGGGATGAACCGCAACCTCAAGCCCGACATCGAAACCCTGTTCCTGACGCCGTCGGATCAATACATGTTCATTTCCGCCAGCATGATCCGCGAGATCGCGCAGCTGGGCGGCGACGTG
>DASVPF010000228.1:0-5726 GCA_036382965.1 Thiobacillus sp. | reverse complement strand
GTCATCGCCAAGGCGTCGGAGGGCACCGTCGCCGATCCGAAGTACGCCACGTTCGCCGCGCAGACGCTCCAAGCCGGCAAGGTTTTGGGCGCCTACCACTTCGGTGTTCCCGGCCCCAACCCCACCGCCCAGGCACCGACGCTGCTGTCGGTCGCTCGTAACGCACAGTTCCTAGCGCTCGACGTGGAGGGCAAGGCACTTCAAAGCCCAGCGGCCATGCGCGCGGGATCCGGCTCTTGAGTCCGGGCACCGTCGCCAGCCGTCCATCTCGGCACATCGCGCCCACGGTCCAGATCGAGACGCGCAGCAGCAGGGCCCGCTCGTAGTCGAGGATGAGCGACTCGTGGGAGTTGTAGAGCTCCACCCCGCGCATCGCCTCGGAGTCGATGCCGCAGGCCTTCATGAACGCCAGCGCCCGGTTGATCTCGCGGGCGATGACTTCGTACCGCACCCCGGCCGTCTATGCTGGGAAGACAAGGACACGCGTACTTTCTGTGCACATCCAGAGTCTTACCGCCGAGCAGTCTCTCGCCAGCCTGCATACGTCGGCCGCGGGCCTGACTGCGGTCGAGGCGCGGCGACGCCTGGCGGAGTTCGGTCCGAATCACGTCGAGGAAGTGGGGCGCGAGCACCGGTTGCTGCGCTTTGCCCGCGAATTCACCCACTTCTTTGCCATCATCCTGTGGCTGGGTGCGGCGCTGGCGTTTCTGGCCGAATCCTTCGATCCCGGCCAGGGGATGGCGCGGCTGGGCATAGCCATCGTCGGCGTCATCCTCGTCAACGGAGTCTTTTCTTTCTGGCAGGAATACCGGGCCGAGCGGGCTGTCGCCGCGCTGCGCCAGCTGTTGCCGCAGCAGGTGAAGGTTCACCGTGCAGGCGAGGTCGTGCAGTTGTTCGCCGGCGAACTGGTGCCCGGCGACATCGTGTTGCTGGAAGAGGGCGACTTCGTCCCGGCCGACTGCCGGCTGATCGAGGCATTCGGCCTGCGCGTCAACAACGCGACGATTACCGGCGAATCGCTGCCGCAGGCACGCAATGCCGATGCCCATCCCGAGGTGTCGCCGCTTTTTGCAAGCAACATCGTGCTGGCCGGCACCTCGGTGGTGTCCGGCCAGGCGCGCGCCGTGGTGGCCGCCACCGGCATGCGCACCGAATTCGGCAGGATCGCCCATCTGACGCAGACGGCCGGCGCAGCCACCTCGCCGCTGCAGCGCGAGATCGCGCGGCTGTCGCGCATCGTCGCCATGCTCGCCGGCGGCATCGGCGGTGTGTTCTTCCTTATCGGCCAGGCGCTCGGCCTGCCGTTCTGGGAGAGCCTGCTGTTCGCCATCGGCATCATCGTCGCCAACGTGCCGGAAGGCCTGCTGCCGACGGTGACCCTGTCGCTGGCGATGGCGACGCAGCGCATGGCGAAGCGCAATGCGCTGGTGCGCCATCTGCCTGCGGTGGAGACGCTCGGCTCGACCACGGTGATCCTCTCCGACAAGACCGGCACGCTGACGCAGAACCGCATGTCGGTGCGGCGCCTGTGGCTGGGCGGCGCATTCGTTACGCCGCAGGACATCGCGGCGCAGCCGCGCCTGGCGGGGGATTACCGCGCGCTTTTCGTCAACGCCGCGTTGTGCCACAACCTGAAGGAAGTAAATAGCCACGGCAATCACGAATGGCTGGGCGACCCGATGGAAGCGGCGCTGGCTAGCATGGGCCGGCAGGCGGTCGGGGCACTCGACGGCTATACGCGCATCGACGAGATTCCCTTCGACACCGACCGCAAGCGCATGTCGGTGCGGGTCGAGACGCCGCAGGGGCGCATGCTGTACTGCAAGGGCGCGCTGGAGACGGTGCTCGCGGTGTGCGATAGCGTGCAGTCCGACGCCGGCGTTGCGCCGCTCGATGCCGCCGCGAAAACCCGGCTGCTCGCTGCGCAGGACGCGATGGCCGAGGGCGGTCTGCGCGTGCTGGCCTTCGCCAACAGTTCGATCGACGGCGACCTGCCCGCCGAGGAGCGCGGCCTGATGCTCTCGGGTCTGGTCGGGCTGGAAGACCCGCCGCGACCCGAGGTGCCGCAGGCCATCGCCCGCTGCGCAGCCGCCGGCATCCGCGTGATCATGGTGACTGGCGACCATCCGCACACGGCTCAGGCCATCGCCCGCGAGATCGGCCTGCTGAAGACTGCGCAGCCGGTCGTCATCACCGGCGACAATCTGGGCCGTCTATCTCCGGCGCAGTTGCAGCTGGCGCTGGATGCGCCGGAAATCCTCTTCGCCCGCGTCGCCGCCGTGCAGAAGATGCAACTCGTCGAGGCGCTGCAGAAAAAGGGCGAGGTCGTCGCCGTCACCGGCGACGGCGTCAACGATGCGCCGGCACTGAAGACCGCCGACATCGGCATCGCGATGGGCGTGGCCGGCACCGACGTCGCCAAGGAGGCGGCCGACCTGATCCTGCTCGACGACAACTTCGCCAGCATCGTCACCGCCATCGAGGAGGGGCGCGCGGTGTTCGACAACCTGCGCAAGTTCCTTACCTACATCCTCACCTCGAACATCCCCGAGATCGTGCCCTACCTCGCCTTCGTGCTGTTCCGCATTCCGCTGCCGCTCACCATCATCCAGATCCTGGCGGTCGACCTCGGCACCGACATGCTGCCGGCGCTCGCGCTGGGCGCCGAAAAGCCCGACCCCGACGCGATGCGGCGCCCGCCGCGCGCGCGCAGCGAACGTCTGCTGTCGTGGAAGCTGATCGCGCGCGCCTACCTGTTCCTCGGCGTGCTGGAGGCCGCGGCCGCGATGGCGGTGTTCTTTGTCGTCCTCGACGCCGCCGGCTGGCAATACGGCGAAACCCTGGCGAGAACGGCGCCGCTCTATCTGCTGGCCACCACGGCCTGCCTGGCGACGATCGTGATCGCACAGGTAGTGAACGTCTTTTTGTGCCGCCATCCGCGGCGTTCCGTGTTCAGCTTCGGGCTCTTCGCCAATCCGCTGATCCTGCTCGGCATCGCGGCGGAGTTGGGCCTGTTGCTGTTCATCGTCTATACCCCGGCCGGCAACTGGCTGTTCGGCACCGCGCCGGTGGGGGCGAAGGTCTGGCTGATTGCGGTGGCGCTGGCGCTGGCGATGGGCGGCGCTGAGGAAGCGCGCAAGGCATGGCTGCGGCGGTTGAGCGGGTGACCCGACTCGATCGGCGGGTATCAGCCTGGCGCGTTCGATCGCCTTGATTCGAGCGTTTCCGTCTGGAGACATCCATCGATGCTGCCGGCATCCATCGGGCGCGCGAAGAAGTAGCCCTGGTACTGGTGGCAATCCTCGCGCCGCAGCAGCGTCAGCTGCGCCTCCGTTTCCACGCCTTCTGCAATCACCGCGAGTCGCATCGCACGGGCCAGCGCGACGATGGCGCGGACGATGGCCAGGTCATCGCTGTCGTCTGCCAGATCGCGCACAAAGGATTGGTCGATCTTCACCCGATCGATCGGGAAACGCTTGAGATAGCTCAGGGAGGAATAGCCGGTGCCGAAATCGTCGATCGCCAGGGTGACACCGGTCTTCTTCAGGTCGTTGAGCGTGCGCAGGGTGTCGTCGCTGTGTTCGAGCAGGATGCTCTCCGTAATTTCCAGTTCAAGCGTCCGCGGCGGGATGCCGGACGACGCGATTGCCTGGCCGACCGTGTCGGTGAAAGCCGGGTCGCGGAACTGGCGCGAGGCGACATTCACCGACACGGTCAGTTCGCCATGGCCGGCGTCGTGCCAGCGCCGCAGTTGCGCGCATGCCGTTTCCAGCACCCACTTGCCGATCGGGACGATGAGCCCGGTGTCCTCGGCCAGCGGAATGAATTGGGCTGGCGCAATCGAATTGCCCGCGGGATCGCGCCAGCGCAGCAGGGCCTCGACACCGGTGATGCGATCGCTGAGCGTATCGACCTGCGGCTGGTAATGCAGAAAGAACTCGTGGTTGTCGAGTGCGTGACGAAGGTCGGTTTCCAGTCGTAGCCGGGCCTGCACGGTGGCAGTCATGTCATGGGAATAGAACTGGTAGTTGTTGCGGCCGATCTCCTTGGCGTGATACATGGCCGAGTCGGCGAATTTCAGCAGCGAATCCGTGCCTTCCGTGTCCGCCGGATACAGCGCGATGCCGATACTGGCGCTGGTAAACACCTCGCGCCCGTCGATGGTGACCGGCGCGATGAATTGCGACAGCACCTTCTGCGCAAGTCGCGCGACATGCCCGAGCTCGCCGACATCGGTGAACACGAGCGCGAACTCGTCGCCGCCGAGGCGCGATACCGTGTCGCCGTCGCGCGTGCTGTGCTGCAGGCGTGCAGCGATTACGCGCAGCAGGCAATCGCCCGCCTCGTGGCCCATGGTGTCGTTGACGACCTTGAAGCGGTCGAGATCCAGCAGCATCAATGCGACCAGCCGGTTGCGGCGCCTGGCGCTCGCCAGCCCCTCGTGCAGGCGTTCGTTGAACAGAATGCGGTTGGGCAGCCCGGTCAGGCTGTCGTAGTAGGCGAGCCGATGAAGCTCCGCCTCGCTGTCGCGCAGCGCATCGAGGGTGGCACGGGTTTTTATCTGCATGTTGTTGGCGGATGCGACCAGCAGGTCGAGTTCGTCCGGGGTGGACGTGGGCGCACGCGCCAGGGCAAGCGGCGTGACGGGGGCGGTCGGGTCGGCGCTGCGCAGGTGATCGGCAACCGCGACCAGATGGCGGGTGACGAGACGATGGAACAGCACGAAAATAAACAGCGCCACCAGGAAGGTGCGCAGCGCGTTGTTCAGCAGCACTTGGATCGCCTCGTGCATGAGCTGTGCGTAAATCGTGTCGAGGCTGGCCACCACGGTCAGCGTGCCGATTGCGCGCGTCTGGCCGAGATGTTCATGGCGCAGGGCGTAGCGGCGCTCGATTACGTGGGCCGTGTCGCGTTGCCCCGCCTGCGTATGGAGCCGGCCGGTTTCATCCACGGCGGCATACACGATGTTCGGCATCCGCAGCATGCCGTCGAGCTGGAGCTGGATTTCCTTGTCGTTTGTCGCCCACAACGATTGCGTAAGGGTGGGCAAATGCACGTCGCCGATTTGCTGGAACTGGGTTTCGACGTCATCCAGATCGTTCCGGTATTCCTGGTAGAGCTGAATCGCCGTCGCCACCAGGGTGATCGATGCGCTGAACAGGATCATGGCGACAATGAGCCGGCGCGCCAGCGGCGATTTCAGGGAATGGGCGAGCGTGGCGCGGCTCATCGGGTCGGTGCCCCTGCCAGCGAAAGTACCTTGTCGCGATACAGGCGGTCGTACAGCCCTTCGGCCTTGATGGCGCGCAGGGCTTCCGCGAGCCTGGGCGCCAGCGCGGCATGGCGTTTGTTCAGGTAGATGAACATCTCGCGTGTGGCGAGCGGGGGCTCGAGTACATGGACGCCCTTCAAGCCCTCGCGCTGGATCAGGCTGAGGCCCTGCCAGCGTGCGTACAGCGCGATTTCGATGCGGTCATGCTGGAGTTGGCGGAACAACTGCGCAGAATCCTCCGCGGTGACGACGTGGGGCGCGCCCGCGAGTTGCTGCTCGTAGAGCTTCCAGCCGCGGATATAGCCGACCGAACGCGTGCGCAAGGTCTCCCAGCGCGCAGGCAAAGCGGCGTCCTTGCCGAACGCCGCGAATTCCCAATCCAGCAGTTTTTCCGGCACCCGCACCAGGTTCGGGTAGCGCGCTTCCAGCCCGGCGATGCGCACCAGATCGCCGT
>DASVPF010000227.1:0-9989 GCA_036382965.1 Thiobacillus sp. | reverse complement strand
CGGGGCGACCTCCATCCCGCAGACCGGATCCTTGACCGTGGCACTCATTGTCTTCTCCTTGGCTAGTTCGCCTCATCCCAATAACCCCTGGTAACGCACGCCGGTATTCAGGTTCAGGTCCGCCCGGATCTGCTTCGAAGGCTGCGCCGCCAGGCGCTTGCTGATCTCGCTGTCGGGATCCTTCAGGTCGCCGAAAAGAATTGCCTGATGTCCGGCCCGCCGGCAGGCCTCGGCGCAGGCGGTGATGCCGTCGCCGCGATCCACCTTGTGCACGCACAGGGTGCAGGACTCGACCGTGCCGACGCCGCGCGGCGCGTAGGCTTTCTGGTTGTGGGTCGGCTCGTGGATGAGCGAGCGCGCCTTGTAGGGGCAGGCCATCATGCAGTAGCGGCAGCCGATGCAGGTGTGCTTGTTCACCAGCACGATGCCGTCGGCGCGGCGGAACGACGCGCCGGTGGGACAGACGTCGACGCAGGGCGGAAACTCGCAGTGCTGGCACATGACGGGGAAGGACTGCGTCTGACCGTTCTGTTCGTCGGTGACGGTGAGCTTGCGGATCCACTGCGCATCGGTCCGCGGCCGTCCGTGACCCCACACGCCGTTCTCGGTGAAGCAGGCGTCGACGCAGGCAGTGCAGCCGTCGGCACACTGGTTGGCGTCGATCAGCAAGCCCCAGCGCTGCAGGCTGGAGGCGGCCTCGTCGAGGGGGCGCCCGCGCGCAAGTTCGATCAAATGCAGACCGGGCCCGAGGGCGGATGCTGCGGCAGCGACGCCGGCCAGGCTCAGGAAATCGCGTCGGTTCAGGCTCATGTATGGCTCCTTGGGGCAGCTTGGCGACTCATCGGATGTACGCCTCGGTGGCGTAGCGGCGCATCATGCGGTGGCTGTTGAAGTACGACGCGTTCTTGCTGATCGCGCCCTTCATGAGCTTGATCCAGCCACCGGGGGCTTTCTTGTCATCATAGTAAAGCGGCAACACCACCTGTTCAAGCTTGTCGTACAAGGCGCGCGCGTCGCCGTCGTCGGTGCCCGCGGCATCGCCGATCGCCCAGCCGGTCACTCCCTCGATGCAGCCCTCGATCCACCAGCCGTCGAGCACCGACAGGCTCGGCACGCCGTTGAACGCGGCCTTCATGCCGCTGGTGCCGGAGGCCTCGAAGGGACGCAGCGGCGTGTTGAGCCAGACGTCGACGCCGGCCACCAGCGTCTGCGCGATCTCCATGTCGTAGTTTGGCAAAAAGACCACCGGCACGCTGCCTTCGAGCGCGCGCGCCTGCGCATACAACTGCTCGATCAGCCGCTTGCCGCCCTCGTCGCGTGGATGCGCCTTGCCGGCGAGCACGACCTGGAACGCGTGCTGGCGGGCGATGGCCTTCAGGCGTTCGGGATCGGCGAACAGCAGGTCGGGCCGCTTGTAGGCGGTCATGCGCCGCGCGAAGCCGAGGATCGGAACCGCCGGGTCGAGGGCGGCGCCGGCGCGCACGCGCACCTGCTCGATCAGCGTCTGTTTCGCTTGCAGGTGCGCCTCGCGAATGTCGGCGTCGGAAATGCAGCAGTCGACGCGCACGAGCTGCTCGGGCTCGTGGCACCAGCTCGGCAGGTAACGGTCGTAGAGCGTGCGGAAGGGCGCGCTGGTCCAGGTGAAGGGGTGCACGCCGTTGGGGTCGGCGTGCACCCGGTAGCCGGGGCACATCGTATTCGAGATTTCGGCATGGCGCTTGGCGACGCCGTTCACGTATTCGCTCAGGTTGAGCGCGAGCCGCGTCATGTTGAGTTCACCCGCGCCGGCCAGATGGCGCAGCGTCGCGGGGTCGATGGCGTGGCCGAGCACGCGTTCAACCAGATCGTAGGGAAAGCGGTCGTGGCCGGCCTCGACCGGAGTGTGGGTGGTGAAGCTGCACAGGTCGCGCACGCGCGGGATGTCGTAGGGCAGATCGTCCGGGCGCAATTTTTCGGGCGGGTATTCGTAGCGCCGCAGCAGTTCCAGCCCGAGCAGCGCGGAGTGGCCCTCGTTCATGTGATAGTGGCGGATTCTGAAACCGAGCGCATGCAGCAGGCGCACCCCGCCGATGCCGAGCACGATCTCCTGCTTGAGCCGGTAGGTCTCGTCGCCACCGTAGAGGGTGTGGGTGATCTCGCGGTCCTCGGGGCGGTTCTCGTCCAGATCGGTGTCGAGCAGCAGTACCGGCTGGCGCCCGCCCATGTGGCTCCCGAGCACATACAGCCACGCGCCGATCCACACCGGTCGGCCTTCGATCGGAATGGCGATCTTGGCGTCCAGCGGCGTGGCCCACTCGCCTGGCGCCCACACCGCCGCCTGCTCGGACTGCCGGCCCTGGGCGTCGATCGTCTGGCGGAAATAGCCGGCGCGGGAGACCAGGCTCACCGCCACCAGCGGCAGCACCAGGTCGGCAGCCGAGCGCACGGTGTCGCCGGCCAGCACGCCCAGCCCGCCGGAGTAGGTCGGGATCTCGTTGGCGAGCGCGATCTCCATGGAGAAGTAGGCGACGCGCGGTTCGCGGGTGAAGTCGTCGAGCACCCCTGCCGCCTCGGACGGCGCATGACTGTGCATCGTTGCGGCCGGCTCATCCATTTCGGTCTCCCGGTGCGGCGGGCCATTTCCAGTCGAGGATCTCCGGCATGTCCTGGCCGTATTTGTCGATATATTGTTTGTGCTCGACGAGCTTGTCCTTGAACTGCTGCTTCAGGTAGATGCGCTTGTCGTCGGTCTGCGGCAGGCGGTCGATGGCGTCCATCACGAGGTGGAAGCGATCCAGTTCGTTCAGCACCGTCATGTCGAAGGGCGTGGTGATGGTGCCCTCTTCCTTGTAGCCGCGGACGTGGATATTGCCGTGGTTGGTGCGGCGGTAGGTCAGCCGGTGGATCAGCCACGGGTAGCCATGGAAGGCGAAAATGACCGGCTTGTCCCTGGTGAACAGCTCATCGAAATCCATGTCGCTCAAGCCGTGCGGGTGCTCGGCTTGCGGCTGCAGCTTCATGAGGTCGACCACGTTGACCACACGGATTTTCAGGTCGGGAAGACGCTCGCGCAGGATGGAGACGGCGGCGAGCGTCTCCAGCGTGGGCACGTCGCCACAGCAGGCCATGACCACGTCGGGCGCCACACCCTGATCGTTGCCGGCCCACTGCCAGATGCCGATGCCGGCGGTGCAGTGCTTGACGGCGGCATCCATCGTCAGCCACTGCGGTGCCGGGTGTTTGCCCGCGATCACGACGTTGACGTAATGGCGACTGCGCAGGCAGTGGTCCATCACCGACAACAGGCAGTTGGCATCCGGCGGAAAGTAGACACGCACGACCTCGGCCTTCTTGTTCACCACGTGGTCGATGAAACCGGGATCCTGGTGGGTGAAGCCGTTGTGATCCTGGCGCCAGACATGCGAGGCGAGCAGGTAGTTCAGCGAGGCGATCTTCCGTCGCCACGGCAGGTGCGATGTGACCTTCAGCCACTTGGCGTGCTGGTTGAACATCGAATCGACGATGTGGATGAACGCCTCGTAGCAGTTGAAGAGCCCATGGCGCCCCGTGAGCAGGTAGCCCTCGAGCCAACCTTCGCATTGGTGCTCGCTGAGCATTTCCATCACGCGTCCGGTGGGCGCGAGAAATTCGTCGCCCGGCGCGGTCGCGGCGTCCCATTGGCGCTGGGTCACTTCAAAGAGGGCCTCCAGGCCGTTGGAGAGCGTCTCGTCAGGGCCAAAGACCCGGAAATTCCGCTGCTCACTGTTCAGCTTCGTGACATCACGCAGAAAACGCCCGAGCACATGGGTGTCGCCGATGCCGCGCACTCCCGGCGCGGGCACATCGACCGCGTAATCGCGGAAATCCGGCATCCGCAGATCGCGTAGCAGCATGCCGCCGTTGGCGTGGGGATTCGCCCCCATGCGTCGTGCGCCTGTGGGCGCCAGCTCGGCCAGTTCCGGTTTCAGGCGGCCTTGCGCATCGAAGAGTTCCTCCGGCCGGTAGCTCTTGAGCCAGTCTTCCACCAGCTTGAGGTGCTCGGGATGGGCGGCCGGGTCGGAGAGCGGCACCTGGTGCGAACGGAAGGAGCCTTCAACCTGCAGGCCATCGACCCGCTTCGGCCCCGTCCAGCCCTTGGGTGACACGAGGACGATCATCGGCCAGCGCGGACGTGCGAGGTTGCCGTGGACGCGGGCGTTCTGCTGGATTTTCTTGATCTGCTTCACCGCCGTGTCGAGCGCCGCAGCCATGGCCTCGTGCATCAGGGCGGGCTCGTGACCCTCGACGAAATAAGGCGTCCACCCATAGCCGCGCAGCAACTGCTCCAGTTCCTCGCGGGTGATACGCGCGAGGATGGTCGGATTGGCAATCTTGTAACCGTTGAGATGCAGGATCGGCAGCACCGCGCCGTCGGTTACCGGATCGAGGAACTTGTTGGAATGCCACGCCGTGGCCAGCGGTCCGGTTTCCGCCTCGCCGTCGCCGACGACGCAGGCGACGACAAGATCGGGATTGTCGAACACCGCTCCGAATGCGTGGCTGAGCGAATAGCCCAGCTCGCCGCCCTCGTGGATCGAGCCCGGGCATTCCGGCGAGGCGTGGCTGGGAATTCCGCCGGGAAACGAAAACTGCCTAAAGAGATTCCGCAGCCCGGCCTCATCCTGGCTGATGTCGGGATAGATCTCGCTGTACGTGCCTTCGAGATACGTGTTGCCCACGACGGCCGGACCGCCGTGCCCGGGACCGGAGACGTAAATCATGTCGAGGTCGTATTTTTTGATGACCCGGTTCAGGTGCACGTAAATGAAGTTCTGCCCGGGGGTCGTGCCCCAGTGTCCCAGCAGCATGCGCTTCACGTCCGCGAGCGTCAGCGGCCGCTTCAGAAGCGGATTGTCGTACAGATAAATCTGGCCGACCGACACGTAATTGGCGGCGCGCCACCAGGCATCCATGCGCTGCAGTTCGTCGGCGGAAAGCGGGCCTGCCGCCAGCCGGGATTGAATCGCGGTTTCGTTCATGATCGTTCCTCCTCCTGGATACCGATGGCTTCATGGGCCGCCTGCGCGAGGATCGCCGCCTCGTCCACCGGGACGACCCACACCGCAACTGCGCCGCTGCCCCGGCTGATGCACATTTCGGCGCCGATGGCGGCGCGGTTGGCTTTGTCATCCAGCGCGATGCCGAGACCCTCCAGGCCGGAAAGCATTTGCGCGCGCACCGCGGGCGCCTGCTCGCCGACGCCGCCGCCGAACAGGATCGCGTCGGCGCCGCCCAGTGCGGCAAGGTAGGCGCCGATGTATTTGCGCGCGCGGTAGCAGTAGACGTCAACCGCCCGCTTGGCTTCGGCGTCGTCCGCTTCCAGCAATGCGCGCATGTCGCCGCTCGCGCCCGACAGGCCCAGGAGGCCGCTCTCCTCGTTGAGCAGGCGTTCCATGCGCTCCGGCGCCAGGCCTTCGGCGCGCTGCAAGTACAGCAACAGGCCGGGGTCGACGTCGCCGCTGCGGGTCGCCATCACCAGGCCTTCCAGCGGCGAGAAGCCCATCGACGTATCGATGGCCCGCCCCGCGCGAACGGCGGTGACCGAACAGCCGGCGCCGAGCTGCAGCGAGATCACGCGCCCACCCTTGGCGAGCTCGGGCTTGAGTTCGCGCCAGCGCCGCGCCATTGCCTCGTGCGCGAGACCATGGAAACCGTAGCGGCGAATGCCGTGGCGCGCGCTGAGCGCGCGCGGCAGCGCGTAGGTCGCGGCGACCTCCGGAAGGTCTGCGTAAAACGCGGTATCGAACACCGCCACCTGCGCGGTTTGCGCCCTCAACAGCGTGCGGCAGGCGCGTATCCATTCGAGCGCGCGCGGATTGTGCAGCGGCGCGAGCGGCGCCAGGCGCTCGATCTCCGCCTCCACCGTGTCGTCGATGCGGCACGGCGCGGTGAGGCGCGCGCCGCCGTGAACGATGCGGTGCGCCACCGCCGCCACCGCCTCGATGCCGTGGCCCTGGAGAAAGGCGCGCAACATGGCCGCAGGCTCGTTCCAGTCGCCGGAAAAATGTCCGCTCGCCGCCCGTGTCAGCGCTCCGCCGTCGGTCTCGAACGCCGCGAGGCGGACGGAGGAACTTCCCGTGTTGACGGTCAGCACGATCATGCAACGCTCCGTGCGGGCCTACTTCCCGTACTGCCGGGTGAGATAGTCAACGATCGCCGGCATGTCCTCCTTCGGGACGGGCGCCCCCATCGCGTTCACCATTTTGCCCAGCGTCGCCTCCCATCCCTTCCTGTCCAGGAAAGGCGAGTTGGTCTGGATGTAGTCGAGGCTGTGGCAGACACTGCAGTTGGACTCGACGAGTTCCCTGCCCGGACCGTCCTTCAAACGAATCGTCTCCTCGCCGGCAAACGCCGCCGCAGGCAGCAACAGGCCCAGCCATACAAATTGTTTTTTCATGCCCGTCTCCTTAATTCAGGTCACCAGGAGGGTCGCTTTCTGGATCAGGTTGTGGTGGTAGCCCGCGGGGTTCAGTATCAGCTCGGCGGTCTGGGTCTGGCCGATGCGGTTGGTGGCCCTGGCCATCACCGTCGCCTTGCCGCGCCGCGCCGGCTTGAAGCGATACGACCATGGGCGCCAGGCGAAGCGGCCGATGTCCTGGCCCAGCGTCGCCGCTCGCCAGGACAGGCCTTCGTCGAGGGAGACCTCCACCGTGCGGATGCCGTAGCCGGCGTCCCAGGCCACGCCTTTCACCTCCACCGGCTGGCCGGGCCGGAAGCGCTGGCCCTCCTCGAGGTTGGTAATGAGCGAGTTGACCAGCATGTCGGTGATCGGCGTGTTGACCGCCGTTTCCTGGCTGACGAAGCGATCCACGTTGGGAAACTTGCCGACCGGAATGCGGTAGGCGGGCTTCATCCAGAATCCCTCGAACGGCTTGGCGACGACGTCGATGCTCGTGAGGTTCTTGACCCAATAGGTGCCTACCCAGCCGGGCACCACCAGCCGCGCCGGGAAGCCGTTCCAGTGCGGCAAGGGCGCTCCGTTCATCTCGAAGGCGATCAGCGTGTTCTCGTCGAGCGCCTTCCACAGCGGCAGGCTCTTCACGAAATCCGGCGTCTTGTACGCGGCGATGCCGGAATCCGCGCCGTCGAACACCACTTCCAGGGCCTCTTTTTTGACGCCGGCCTTGTTGAGCACGTCGCGCAGCCGCACCCCGACCCAGCGCGCATTGCCCATGGCGCCGTTGCCCCATTGCACGCCGGGCACGTGCGGCTGGAACAGCCCGCGGCGGTTGCCGGCGCACATGCACAGCGCCGCCAGCTCGACCCGCTCGAAGCCGCGCCCGAGATCGTCCAGACTCAACTCCATCGGCGTTTGCAGGGCCTCGCCGGCTATCCTGAGCTTCCATGTCTGCGCCGCGACTTCGGGAATGTTCATCACGTGGTAACGCACGAAGAAGACGTCGTTGGGCGTGTACAGCGCGTTGAAATACGCCACCGGCGTCTCGTAGTTGGGCGCCCGGAAGGTGCGCTTGATGAGCGGCTGCTTGCCCGGCAGCGCATCCAGCAGCGAGGCCTCCAGGGTTCCGGCCGGCAGCCCGGCCAGGGCCATCGGCAGCGGCGCCGCGAGGCCGAGGCGGAACCCGCCCAGGCCGGCACCGCCGAGCGCCACACCCGATACACCCCTGATGAAATCTCTTCGGTTCATGACATGACCTCCTGGCAAAGGGAAGAGGCCGGCCGGCCAGCGGACACAGGGCCGCCGCCCGGCCGTTCAGCGCCGTTGCGGTGCGCTATTTCATGGACTTCTTCATGCTGTCCATCTGCTTATGCATTTCGCCCATCTGCTTCTGCTGCCCGGCATCCATCATCGGACACTTGCCCGTCATGCCGGACATCTTCTCCATCATCTGGGACATGTCGCGCATGCGTTCGCCCATCTGCTTCTGCTGCGCGGCGCTCAGGTTGCCCTTGTCCATCTCGCCCGACATCGACTTCATGGTGTCGCCCATGTCGTGCATCATTCCGGACATTTCCATCATGCCGCCCTTCTGGTCGCCCATCATGCCCTTCTTGCCGGTGTCGGCGGTCACGGAGGCGGCCATCAGGCCGACGCCGGCGACCAGCGCCATCGCTGCGGTGCGGTAGTTACGTGCGTTCATCGTTCCATCTCCTTTTCGTGGATCACCGTTTGCACCCGAAGGCGGATGCCCCATTCCGGGTTCCCCGGAATTCGTCGCTCATGCTTCCCGGCGCGATCGGCGCAGCCGGGGCAAGAAAGCCGGCGTCGCCGCGGCGTAACGCCGGTACGCGTCGCCGAATGCCGCTTCGATCTCGCGCTCCTCGCGCCGCGCGAGGCGCACGTACATGAACACTAGCACCGGAAACATGGCGAGCGTGAGAATCGTCGGCCACTGCACCAGAAAGCCCAGCATGACGAGCACGAATCCCGCGTACTGCGGATGACGGATCGTGGCATACGGCCCGGTCACCGCCAGGGTATGGCTTTGCTGCGCCGCGAACAGCACCTTCCAGGCCGCGGACAGCAGCCAGAAGCCGCCGCCGATGAAGACGAAGCTCAGCAGGTGGAACGGGCCGAAATGCGGGTTGGCGCGCCAGCCGAATAGCATCTCCAGCAGGTGCCCGGAGTCGTGCGCGAACCAGTTCACGCCGGGATAGCGGCTCTGCAGCCAGCCCGAGAGCAGGTAGATCGTCAGCGGAAAACCGTACATCTCGGTGAACAGCGCGACGATGAACGCCGAGAACGCGCCGAACGAGCGCCAGTCGTGCTTCGTCACCGGCTTGGCGAAGCTGAACGCGAACAGGATGAACACGGCTGAATTGACCAGCGCCAAGAGCCACAAGCCGTAGGCAGGTGCAGTGTCGTTCATGACGTGTCCCCTTTCTTGTCATGGGGCGCCGGGAGGTCGCTCTTGCCGCCATGCCCGTGGCGCACGAAATAAAACATCGGCAGACAGGCCAGCAAGAGCAGGAAGAGCAGCGGGCCAAGCACGTGGGCGCGATGCTCGGTCAAGAGGAGAAACGCCGCGATGGCGAAGAAAGCCAGCACGGCCAATCTGACCTGGATGGCGCCATCGTGTCGATGCGGAACGGAATCATGGCGCTTCATGGCATCACTTTCACCCAGTTGACGAGAAGCCTAGCGACGCGGCAATCCGGAAACGTGCAATTGATCCGTGCACTGGGTTTCCACGCTGCGCTCGCAATGAACAAGGGGCGTGCTCAAGCCTTTCCTAGGCGCGCGCATGCTGGTAGTCGAACTGCGCTTCGATCACGTCGGCCACGCCCGGCAATTCGATCCGCACCTGGATGCGGTAGGGATTGTCGGTGGCCGGCATGGCGAAGTAATTGCCGTAGCTGACCGTACCCGCAATCAGCATGGGGTCGAGTTTTTTCTGCACCCCGGACAAGCCGATTTCGGACACGTTGGCCTTGACCCGGGCGCCGGTGATGCGCTTGCCGGTGGCGTTGTCGAACAGCGCCACCACGACATGGTAGCGATGCTGTCCGGCCGGCACGCCGCCGTGCATCTCCGCCTCGGGGTGCGATCGGGGATGTCCGAGGACGAGCTCGGCCGGAAACACGCCGAGATAAATGGACACGCCGTGCACCACTTTGTGCAGATTGGAATCGTCCGCGAACGCGGCGGAGAGCAGCAACGCCGCAATGCCAGCCAGCGCTGCGCGCAGGAAGGTTTTGCGATGGGAGCTATGCATGATGTCGTCCTCCTGGGATTGGGTGAAATTCCGGAACGCCAGAATCGCGGCGCGCCGGCCTTGTCCTGCACGATCGAAACGCACGTTCCAGGATCGTGGCGTGGATGCCGCGCCCACGTGGGAGCGCCTTCCAAGGCGCGATCGATGCCCCGAAATTCCCGCCATCGTCCCGCGCCCTCATGAAACCTCCGCCAGTTTCGTCCGCTTCAACAGCGCCGAATTGACGATCACCGACAGCGAACTCAAGGCCATCGCCGCCGCCGCGATGATCGGGTTGAGAAAGCCGAACGCCGCCAC
>DASVPF010000226.1:0-2704 GCA_036382965.1 Thiobacillus sp. | reverse complement strand
CCGAGGGCGGACCGCCGGGCCGGCGCAATGCCGTTGTCGGCCAGCAGCCGGACCACGCTGGTGGCGCGCACCGCCGACAACTCCCAGTTGGAGGCAAAAACTGAATTGCTGATCGGCACATTATCGGTATGGCCGGTGATTTCCAGGTTGAACGGTTCGTTTTTCAGTCTTTCCGCCACGGCACGCAGCACTGCCAGCGATTGCGGCTCGAGTTCGGCGCGACCGGGCGCAAACAGCACGTTCGCATTGATTTCGATGCTGACGCCGCGCCGGCTCTGCGTCACCCGCACCTTGCCCTCCTTCACCAGCGGCGCCATCACGTCGAGCAGGCTGCTCGCCACCTCGGTCATGTGTGCCTGCTCCTCGAGCGTCTGCTGCTGCTTGAGCGTGCGCTGTCTGACCTCGGGCGGCAGGCTGACCGCGGACAGTTGCGACACCGGAACGTCGCTGTCCTGCGTCTTGCCGAACGCGTTGCCGAGCGCGCTCGCCAGAATGCGGTACTTGCCCTCGTTGACCGCCGAAATGGCGTACATCACCACAAAGAAGGCAAACAGCAGCGTAATGAAGTCGGCGTACGAGACCAGCCAGCGATCGTGGTTCTCGTGGTCGGAGGCAATGCGCCGGCGCCGGCGTCGCATCAGAGGTAGCCTTTCAGCCGGGCTTCGATGATGCGCGGGTTGTCGCCGTGGGCGATGCCGATGAGGCCGTCGCAGATGATTTCGTGTTCGCTCACCCGGCGCGCGATGGTGAACTTGATCTTGTTGGCGATCGGCAGGAACACCAGGTTGGCGAGGCCGACGCCATAGATGGTGGCGACGAAGGCGACCGCGATGCCGGCGCCCAGCTTGCTGGGGTCCGACAGATTCTCCATGACGTGGATCAGGCCCATCACCGCACCCAGAATGCCGAGCGTGGGCGCATAGCCGCCCGCCGCCTCCCATACCCGCGCAGCCTGCCGTTCGGCGGTTTCGAAGCTGACGATCTGGACGTCGAGGGTGTCGCGCAGCTTGGCCGCATCGGCGCCGTCGACCAGCAGTTGCAGTCCCGCTTTCTGGAAGGGATCGTGGGTCATCCGGACGTGTTTCTCCAGCGCCAGCATGCCCTCCAGCCGCGCGGTGTGCGACCACTGGACGATGCGGCGAATGAGCGTGCTGGCTTCCGGTTCGGGCGGACGGAACACCCATTTCGCCATCCGCACCCCGCGCACGAAAACCGGCAGCGGGTAATGCAGCAGCACGGCCGCGAGGGTGCCCAGCACCACGATGACGAACGCCGCCGGCTGCATGAACAGGCCGATCGATCCGCCCTCGATCGACTGCCCGCCAAGAATGGCGGCCACCCCCAGCCCGAGCCCGATCAGGCTGCTACGATCCATGCGTCTTCTTTCAGCTTGGCGCGCAGCCGCGCGATGGCCTGGCCGTGGAGCTGGCAGATGCGGGATTCGCTGACGCCGAACACTTCGCTGATTTCGCGCAGGTTGAGTTCCTGTTCGTAATACAGCGACATCAGCAACTGCTCGCGCTCGGGCAGGTTTTCGATGCCGGCGATGATGCAGGCGCGCAGGTTGGCGTCGAGCAGTTGCGGCAAGGGCATGCTGGCCTCGTCCGCCGACTGCTTGTCGAGAAAGGAATCGTCCTCGTCGGCTTCGCCGAAATCCTCGAAATACAGCAACTGGTGGCCGCGCGCATCGCCCAGCATGGCCTGGTATTCGGCCAGCGGAATTTTCATGACCGCGGCAATTTCTGTTTCGCTGGGTTGCCGCCCCAGTTGATGCTGCAAGGTATTGATGGCCTGCTCGATCTTGCGCATCAACTGGCGTGCGCTGCGCGGCATCCAGTCCGACTGGCGCAGCTCGTCGATCATCGAACCGCGGATGCGCTGGATGGCATAGGCCTCGAACTGCGCGCTCTGCGCCTCGTCGTAGCGGTTGACCGCATCGAGCAGGCCGATCATGCCGGCCTGCACCAGATCGTCCTCCTCCACGCTGGGCGGCAGCCGTCCCATCATGTGGTGCGCCAGCCGCTTCACCATCGGCATGTACTGCGCCAGCAGGTCGTTCTTCTCGCTCTTTTCGCTTTTGCCGGTTGCGGTATACATGCCCTACCTCCTATAGGCTTCCACCAGACGCCCGCCCTGGATCACGCGCTGCATGAATCCGCCAACGCTCTCGAGGCTGGCTGCGCTCGGCCAACGCAGCAGGCCCTCGGCCAGCTTGCGGAAATGCGAGGTGGACTGCGCCACAGGAAATGCATCCACCACCGAGGTGCGCAGGTTGCTGGCACGGCTCAGGCGCTCGTCGAGCGGGATGTAGCCCAGATAGTCGACCGACACCCCCAGATAGCGCTCGGCCGTGTAGGTGAAATTGTCCGCCACGGCCTGTGCCTCTTCGGGCGAAGGCATGCGATTGAGCAGAAGGCGAAACTGGCGTTTGCCGAAATTGTGCACCAGCCGCTTGACCAGCGTGTAGGTCTGGGTGATCGCGGCGCTACCCGGCGGCAGCACCACCATGATCTCCGAAGATGCAAGGCCCAGCGGCAACGCATCCGGGTCGGTCGCTTCCTCCATGTCCACCAGCACCACGTCAACGCCGCACTGCAGGCCGTTGAAGCTCTGCGCCAGCCATTCCTGATCGCGTTCGGACAGACGACCCAGCCGGCTGAAGCCGCCGCCGATCGGCAGCACTTGCACGTTGTCGGGCCCGGTG
>DASVPF010000225.1:0-3076 GCA_036382965.1 Thiobacillus sp. | reverse complement strand
GCCTGCTTGGGGTTCATCAGGCCCTGGGTGCGCTTGGCGACCAGGTCGTCAACCGCGATGCCGTCGATAAGATCGATCGGATCGAGCACGTTGCCTTTCGACTTGCTCATCTTCTGACCTTCGGAATCGCGCACCAGGCCGGTGACGTACACTTCGCGGAACGGCACCTTGCCGGTGAAGTGCAGCGACATCATCACCATGCGGGCGACCCAGAAGAAGATAATATCGAAACCGGTGACGAGCACCGAGGTCGGCAGGTAGCGTTCGAGCTCGGGCGTCTGCTCCGGCCAGCCCAGCGTCGAGAAGGGCCACAGCGCGCTCGAGAACCAAGTGTCGAGCACGTCGCTATCCTGCGTCAACTCGCGGCTGCCGGCCTGCTTCTTCGCCTCTTCTTCGGTGTGCGCGACGTAGAAATTGCCGTCGGCGTCGTACCACGCGGGGATGCGGTGGCCCCACCACAATTGTCGGGATACGCACCAGTCCTGGATATTCTCTAGCCACTGGCGGTAGGTGGTGGTCCAGTTCTCCGGCACGAATTTCAGCTCGCCCGAGTCGACCGCGGCGAGGCCCTGTTGGGCCAGGCCTTCCATGCTCATGAACCACTGGTCGGTGAGCATCGGCTCGAGCACCGCGTGGGTGCGGTCGCCGCGCGGGATCATCAGCTTGTGCGGCTTGGCCGAGACGAGCAGTCCTTTTTCCTGCAACTCGTCGAGCAGCTTCTGCCGCGCCTCGTAGCGATCCAGCCCCTGATACTCGGTGGGGCAGAGGTCGTTCATCCTGGCGTCGAGCGTCAGCACGCTGATCGCCACCAGCTTGTGGCGCTGACCCACCTGCCAGTCGTTGAAGTCGTGCGCCGGGGTGATCTTGACCACGCCGGTGCCGAATTCGCGGTCGACGTAGTCGTCGGCAATGACGGGAATGCTGCGCTCGGAAATCGGCAGGCGCACGTGCTTGCCGACGAAATGCGCGTAACGCTCGTCTTGCGGATTCACCGCAACGGCGGTATCGCCGAGCATCGTTTCCGGACGGGTGGTGGCGACGGTCAGGAAACCCGAGCCGTCCTCCAGCGGGTAATTGATTTCCCAGATGAAGCCGTCTTCCTCGGTGCTGACGACTTCGAGGTCGGACACCGCCGTGCCGAGAACCGGGTCCCAGTTCACCAGCCGCTTGCCGCGGTAGATCAAGCCCTCGCGGTAGAGCCGCACAAACACTTCGGTGACAGCCCTCGACAAGCCCTCGTCCATGGTGAAGCGCTCGCGGCTCCAGTCGGGGCTGGTGCCGAGCCGGCGCATCTGGCGGGTGATGGTGGAGCCGGAGTGTTCCTTCCACTCCCAGACCTTTTCCAGAAAGGCCTCGCGGCCGAGGTCGTGGCGCGAGACGCCCTGCGCGTCGAGCTGGCGTTCGACGACAATTTGCGTGGCGATGCCGGCGTGGTCGGTGCCGGGCTGCCACAGCGTGTTGTCGCCCACCATGCGGTGATAGCGGGTGAGCGCATCCATCAGCGTGTGCTGGAAGGCGTGCCCCATGTGCAGCGTGCCGGTGACGTTGGGCGGCGGCAGCATGATGCAGTAGGCAGGAGCGTCGGGCTTGTTCCCGCAAGGGGACTCCGATCCACTACGGGCTGCCCGTATGGAGTCGTATGCGCCTGCCTTGAAGTAGCCGGCGCTTTCCCACTGGGCATACCAGCGCTTTTCGATGTCAGCTGGTTCGAAGGATTTGGCGAGTTCCATGGCGTGCGCGCAAAGCCGTGATTATCCCAAAAAAGCCTGGGAGACGTGCCAAAAAACGCTGCCGCGGTTTTTCAGGTCGACTTGTCGCGCGGCTGCTTGAGCTTTTCGGCAACGGCGTCGCGCACGATTTCGCGCACGTTGACGTCGAGCTGGGAGAGCAGGGTGGCCACGGTCTGGTCGAGGTTCTTGCGCAGCTCGGCGGCAACCTGCTTTTCCATCACTTCGGACAGACGGGGCGCCAATTCGCTCATCAGCTGCTCGGCCAGGGTATCGCTCACGGCGGCAGGGGGGACATCGGCTGCCGGCACGTCGGGTTCGGCAGGCGCGGTGACCACAGGGGACGTATCAGGCACCGATGTGGCAGGAGGCGTGCCGCGTTCGATCACCTGGGTCAACACCGGCAACCAGGCGTCGGTCGGTGCGGCCGGTTCGGACGCGGTTGTGCGTTCGGGCGATACTTCACGGTCGCTCTCGCCGCCGCCGCGATGCTTTTTTAGCAGCGCGTCCATTTTGCTCAATGTATCTGATTTTCCTGGTGGGGGACTGTCGCTCATCGAGACCTCCTAGCCGGCGTGCTGGCGCAAGTCGTGCGTTTTGAGTGCGTAGCCGCGCGTCTGATAAAACCGGTAGCGCGCGCGGCCCTGTTCGCGCCCCGTCTCGTCCTGGCCGACAATCTCGACCAGACGTTCGAAGCGGGCAAAGGCAGGCGGTTGCTCGGAGTGCAGGTTGATCATCACATCGGCCTGGCGCAGGGCATCGGCATCGGTCCCGATCAGCACCGGCGTCTCGCCTGCCAGCGCGTCGCTGTCGCGACAATGCGGCACGAAACTCAGCGCCGGTGTCGTCCACAACAGGCGGTCGATGGCGTCGGCCACCGCCGTATCCGGCGCATAAATCATCACCTGCTTGCCCTGGCCGTGCGCCTTGGCGACGACGCGGCGGGCGACGTCGAGCGGGTCGTCGGCGAACGTGTAGAAGGTGATCTCGGTCACGTCGTCCGCTTACTTTTGGGTGCGATTCAACAGGAAGTGCACCAGCAACGCCACCGGGCGGCCGGTCGAGCCCTTGTCGCGGCCGCCTTTGTAGGCGGTGCCGGCGATATCGAGGTGCGCCCAGTGGTATTTTTTGGCGAAGCGCGACAGGAAGCAGGCCGCGGTAATCGAGCCGGCCGGGCGGCCGCCGATATTGGCCATGTCGGCGAGGCTGCTGTTCAGCTGCTCCTGGTAGTCGTCCCACAGCGGCATGCGCCAGACGCGGTCCCAGGCCTGGTCAGCAGCATGCTCGATTTCGCGCGCCAGCGGATCGTGGTTGCTGTAGAGCGCGCTGGGGTGGGCGCCGAGCGCGAT
>DASVPF010000224.1:0-1672 GCA_036382965.1 Thiobacillus sp. | reverse complement strand
TTGCCGTACTGGGCGTCGTGCTGAGTGCATCGCTGCTGTCCGTGCCCGCCAGCTGGGCCGCCGCGCCCAAGGCCACGGCACACGCAAGCAAGCAGACGGCGCAGCCTGGTGTTTTCAAGCTGGCCATCGATCGCGGCGTCGGCATGAACGAGGCGGCGGAATCGATGCGCCTGCGTGCCAATGCGCTGAACCTGAAGCTGGTGGCCGAGCTGCCGCTGTCGAAGCAGGTGGAAGCCGTCACCAATCAGCCGCAGCGCACCATCACCATTTTCCAGTTTTGCGACGCGCTCACCGCCAAGGAACTGATCGACCTGAACATCGAGTTTGCCGTGTTCATGCCGTGCCGCATCGCCCTGATCGAGGACGCCAGCGGCCAGGGCTGGCTGGTGATGATGGACGTCAACGTCGATGCGGTGGCGAAGGAAAAGAATGTGCCGCCGGCGCTGAAAGCGCGTATCAAGGGTGTGCGCGAGTCGCTGATCCAGATCATGCAGGCGGGCGCCAAGGGCGAACTGTAAGTTCGCCCCGTTAAGCCAGGCGAGAACTGTAAGGTCGGCCTGGTTAAGCCGGGCGAGAACTGTAAGGTCGGCCTGGTTAAGCCACGGATGCGTCTTCGGTGTCCACCGCGTAGGTGAAGACGTCGGCGAAGAATTCGTTCTCCGGCAGCTTGCGGCTTGCCACCAAACTGGTGCGCGCGCTGTCGACCATGGCGGGCGCGCCGCAGGCATACACCTGATAGTTCGACAGGTCGGCAAAATCGGCCAGCACCGCCTCGTGCACGTAGCCGGTTCGGCCCTGCCAGGCATCGCCCGGTTGCGGGCTGGACAGCACCGGAACGAAGCTGAAATTGGGACGCTCGGCCAGCCACTGCTGCGGCAGCTCGGCCATGTATAAATCCTTCAGCGAACGCACGCCCCAGTACAGCACCAGCTCGCGGTCGGTGTGCTCGGCGAAGGCATGCTCCAGCATGCCCTTGATCGGCGCGAAGCCGGTGCCGCCGGCGATGAAAATGATCGGCTTGTCGGAATCGTCGCGGATGAAGAAGCTGCCGAGCGGCCCTTTCAGGCGCAGGATGTCGCGTTCCTTCAGCGTGGAAAACACCTGCTCGGTGAACAGCCCGCCCGGTACGTGGCGGATGTGCAGTTCCAGCAGCGCGTCGTCGTGCGGCGCGTTGGCGAGCGAGTAGCTGCGCGCGCGACCGTCCTTCAGCTGGAAATCGATGTACTGCCCGGCGAGGAACTGCAGGCGCTCATTGGCCGGCAGCTTGATCTTCATCACCATCACGTCGTCGGCGCGCTTGTCCAGCTTTTCCACGCGGCACGGCAGCGTCTTCACCACGATATCCCGGGCGGCGCCGATTTCCTTGGCCTCGATCCCCCGATCGGACAAAGGCCTGGCGCGGCAGAACAGCGCGCGTCCCTGTGCCTTGTCCTCGTCCTTCAGCGCGGTGGGGGAGTGCACGCCGTAGTCGAGCTGGCCGGACAGCACTTTGCCCTTGCACGCGCCGCAGGCGCCGTTGCGGCAGCCGTAAGGCAATGAAAAGCCTTCGCGCAGCGCGGCTTCGAGTAGGGTTTCGTCGTCGTTGACGGTGAACTGGTGCCCGCTGGGCTGGATGGAAACCTGGTACGGCATGATGTGGGCTTAAAATGAAGGCGGTGACAAACTAACGGAT
>DASVPF010000223.1:0-4680 GCA_036382965.1 Thiobacillus sp. | reverse complement strand
GTTCCTCGATCTCTTCGGGCGTGATGTCGGGCAGGGGAACCGGCTGCGCGCTGGGCCGTACGGCGTTGGCGTGCAGGATGACCAGGGTGGCGAAGAAACGGTCGCAGAGTTTCTGCGGCAAATCGATCTCGGCCACGCCTTCGCGCAGGCGCTTCAGCAGCCCGGGCAGAATGCGCACCAGCATCAGCCGCGCGTCCATGTCGGCCTTGGATTGCACGCTCCACACCAGTTCGCGCATGGTTTCGACATGACTGTTGAAATGCGCGCCCTGCTCGCCTTCGTCGATGTAGTCCCGGGTCAGCAGCTGCGCCCAGTCGCGCCGCAGGAATTCACGGATGGCATCCGCCACCGGCTGTTCCTTGAGCGCACGATTGATGAAATCGTGCACGATCACCGGCGCAAGCTCGGCACGTTCGGATTGCTTGAGCTGGTCGATGTCCTGCTGCAGGCCGGCTTCCGCCGTTTCTTCCAGCGTGTTGTCCAGCAGGGCACCCATTGCCTCCAGTTCGGCGGCGGCGGAATCGAATACGGCAATGTCCTGTTCGAAACTGTCGAGTACCCGGCTGACCACCTGCGAGATGGCTTCCAGCCTGGCATTGCCTGCCTCGTTGTCGGGCAGGTGGACGGCCATCGTGGCGATCGCATCCAGCATGCGGCGGGCCGGATGGTTCTGCTGCGAGAAGAAGTTGCGGTCCAGCATGGCCGCCTTCAGCACGGGAATCTGCAGACGTGCGATTTGCGCCTTGAGGCGATCGGGAATGGCCGCCTCGTCGAACACCACGTCGAACAGCATCGCCACCGCGTCCACCAGCACCGCGTCGAGAGGGCTCGCCGCCTGCATCACCGGGCTTTGCTGCAAGCTGCGCAGCACGTTATGGATGGTGGCGGCTTCCAGTAGCGGCAGTTCGAACCGTACGCCGCCGGGCAGCATCATGGCGCCGGACTGCAACTGGCCGAGCGAATCGACCAGGCTGAAGCCGGCGAGACCCGCCGCCGTGCCGCCTGCATACCCGCCACTCGCTGCGGCCGTGCCGCTATGCGCCAACTGCTCGATCAATCTGAATATGTCGCTGTCCGCTTGCCCCTGTATGGCCGGGCCGGATGGAGCGGCGTTGCTTTGGGCGGCGGAGGCTTGCGCCCGGTTTTTTGCGCCGACCTTGAGGTCGGGCAGGATGCCGTGGTCGATCAGGGAACGGTTGATGGACTGGTAGATTTGCGCGAGCTCGGTGGTCAGGACCAGGTCGAACTGGTTCAACAGCACGATCCGTACATCCTGTTCCAGCTGCATGCGGGTGATGCCTTGCAGCAGCGCTTCGCACAGTGCGCGCGGCCCGAGCGGGTTGTCGTTTTCGGACAGGTCGGAGCGGCCCAGCAGGTGGGCGATGCGGGCATCCAATGCAACCAGCTCTTCGGCGCAGTTGAAACGCAGCCGCGAGGTGGCCTTGTCGACCGCCAGCGTGATTTCGAAATCCTGGTCGTCCACCAGGGACAGCTCGAGCGATTCGGTGCCGGTGGGTTTTTCGCGGCTATGGGTGAGCTCGCTGAAGGCCTGGAAGTACGCATCCTTGCAGGCGATCAGCAATTCGTTGGTCTGTTTGTTGAGGATGCGCTGGGCAGCGTAGTAGGTGTTGCGCGTATCCAGCAGCGGTGTGCGGTCGGCCATCGCCAGCAGGGTGTTTTCCATCGCCTCGGTCTGCCGGGTCAGCACGCGGGCCGCACCTTCGATCAGCATGTCGCGGCAGTCATGCAGAATGGACAGGGTTCCGGCAGCCACCTGGGTTCGGCGCGAACGCTCGAATTGATTGAGGTTAACTACGACTGATTTATCTGGCATCTCGGGCTCCATGGATCACCTCGCGGTATCGGCGGCTGCAGACAGGGAACGGGGTGGCAGCGCATGTGACAGAAAAACCTGCCGGCGGTCCCGCTATCTCGGTCCCCGCGATGGGGATGAGACCGGTAACTTTGCGTCCCCGTCTCGCGGCGGGTTTGCCCTGTTCGGTGGCCGTCGATCGCGTCGAGAAATCGACGCACAACCGCATAACTGGTTTATCGGCCGGGCCCATAAAAACTTGAGTGGCCGGTTAAAAATTTCAACCGGCGCTGGCTGACAAGTGTGTTCTGAGACGGAGCATGGCCTTGCGGGTGAGCGACTGCTCCGGGATGCGCGCGCGACCGCTGCGAATTTCGGCCGCGAGCTGGTCGCTGTCGAGCGAAAACCGCTGCTCGCCCGCGCTGTCGCAAAGCAGCAGATAACCGTGTACGCCGACCCAGGCCACGCGTGCGGTCGCGAGACCGTCATAGGGCGGGTCGAAATCGACCCAGTCGCCTTCGAGCAGCTGCTGCGCCTGTTGCTGGGCAGAATCGTTCGCCGGCAACACGTCGGCCTGCTGGGCGAAGGATTCGAGCTGCTCCCGCGTGAGCGGGACATGCTGCGGCGTGAATGTGCTGACCACGGCTTCGCGCTGTCCCATGGCGGGACGAATCCAGCACTCCTGGGTGGCAGTAATGGCGCTGAAGAAGTCTTTCAGCTGCGCAGGCTCGGCCCTTTGTATCAGCAGCCCATGCCGTAACGCCGCGTTGATGTGCGGGATCGATTGCAGACGGGACTCGCGCGTGTCGCTGTCCGGCGCCTGCAGGCTGCGAAAAAGCTGGAGCAGGGTCTGGCAGGCGGCGCGCCAGTCGGGACCTTCGCCGGATTCGGCCACGTACAGCGAGGCCATGTACGGTACCCAGGCGGCTTCCAGCCGCCGCAACACCGATTCCGGAGCGGGGTAGCGTTCGGTCAGGTCGTGCAGGTTTTCCAGCGCCAGCAGGGTGCCCAGTTCCTCGCGCTCGATGTATTCCAGCCGCGCCACATCCGACGCCAGTTCGATTTCCGTGCGCGCATCCTCGGTGGCCAGCCACGCCGCCAGCGTGCCGTGCGCGCGTGCGAATGCCTGGGCGGAATGGTCGGGGTCCTGCAGGATGGCGGCGCAGGTGGCCTGGATTTGCTCGAGCGCAGGCAGATGCGAAGGATTGTGCTCGGGGAAGCGGCGCGAGAACAGCCCCATCAGGTCGATCAACTGGCGGGCGGGATGCTGGTCGTCGCTGAAAAAATCGGGCGCAACGAGCGCGATCCTGAGGACGGGGATTTGCAGTTGGGCGATTTCCGCCTTGTAACGCGGCGATACGTTCGGGTCGTCGAGGATGAACTCGAACAGCCCTGCCACGGCGTCCAGTACAGCGAGATCGAATGCGCCCGCGCCGGCCTGGCGTGCATCCGCCTGCAATTGCCGCAACACGCGGGCCGGCACTTCGGCCTGGGGCGCGGCCACGCCCGGCGGCTGGGTTTGCCAGTCCGCCAGGCTGTCGAGCAGCCGGCGCGGCATGGCCGCCAGCATACCCGAAGGTGATGAGCCTACGTCGCCGGTGCGGGCGGCGACGGACTGGATATGCGCCAGAACGTCCTGCCCTGCGCTGGTTTCAGTTCGCCGGGGCGGCGGGGGTGGAAGCGGAGTTTCGGGCGCACCGCGGAACCGGGACATGTCCTGCATGCCCAGAAACTGATTGAGCGCTACGTAAGTGTGCTTCAGCGTATCGAACAGGGGAGCGGTGGCACACTGGAGCAGGAAAGTGCCGCTCGCCGAGTCGAGGCCCAGTGTGTCGAGCGCGCGCGACAAGGCGTGGACGATCGGCAGCGGCCCATAGGTGTCGGTATGCTCCTGATTTTCCAGCATGGCACGCCGCACGGTCTGCATCCGGCTGAACAGCAGCAGCATGTCGGCACGCAGGGCATCGGTCAGCTGGGCAGCGGCTTTCTCCTCCGCCAGCTGTCGCTTGAACGTGTTCTCGTCCACCAGCCGCAGTTCGGCAGGACGCTCTTGAGGGGGCTCGGGCTGGTCGAGATGGCGGCGGAACTGATCGGCGAATGCCGTGGACAAGGCATCCGGATAGGCATTGATCCAGTCCAGACATGTCTGACCCGTTGCGATGAACGAGGACGTCATCTGCATTGCCATGGCGCGCATGACGGCATCCTGAATCGTGGTGCGGCTGCGCTGAAAAAAATTGTCCAGCGCCTGCGCCATGCGCAGGTCCACCTCGCGGAGCAGGGCGGCAGGAGAAAGGGATTCGTGCTGGATATTCATGGCCTGATTGCAATAACGGCCAGGGAGAATGAATTATTGAACTGCGGTCGACAGACCGGCTGCCGGATTGCAGCGTGTGGAGCGGGCGAAGGGAATCGAACCCTCCTCATGAGCTTGGGAAGCTCAGGTAATGCCACTATACGACGCCCGCAAGACGGTTCGTAACGGTGCGGAGTCTACCGTGTAGAGATCGTCGCTGTCGATACTTCCCTACCGTGCTGGGGACAATAATGGTTCGGCAATGATGGGCAGGTTGCGCTTGCCCACGAGTTGGACAGCGGGTAACCGTTTCACGGTACGCGTCATGCAGTGATGACAAGGCGGTTGGGACTACTATTTGGACTTCACATCCAGCGCATTATGCTTTACGCGAGCTGATGAACCTTGAATTTTGTGGCATACAACAGGAGATATTCGACATGAAACAAGGCATTCGCGTCCGCTTTATCTACGGATACCTGCAATGAAAAAGATCGTGTTGATTTCATGTGTGAGCAAGAAGTTGCCTCATGAGGCACGCGCAGAAGATTTGTATATTAGCCCACTGTTT
>DASVPF010000222.1:0-4083 GCA_036382965.1 Thiobacillus sp. | reverse complement strand
TGCACGCGCCCCGCAGCCGGCTGCAAATCCGCGCTCAGCGCTGCGCGCTCATCGAACACGAAGCAGTCGCCGCGGTAATACGCGCCGCCGACTTCCTCGAAATACTTGAGGATGCCGCCTTCGAGCTGGTACACGTGCTCGATGCCGATTGCCTTCATGTGGATGGCGGCCTTCTCGCAGCGGATGCCGCCGGTGCAGAACGACACCACGGTCTTGCCGGCATAGTCGGCGCGGTGTTCCGCCAGTCGCGGTGGAAATTCGCTGAAGATGCCGATGTCGTAATCGACGGCATTCTCGAAAGTGCCGGCCGCCACTTCATAGTCGTTGCGGGTGTCGAGCATCACCACCGGGCGGCCTGCGTCGTCCACGCCGCGATCCAGCCACTGCTTCAGCGTAGCCGCTGCGACCGCGGGCGCGCGCCCCGCTTCCGGGCGGATCAGCGGGTGCTTCATGGTGATGATTTCCTTCTTCAGCCGCACCCGCATTTTCCTGAACGGCGGCGCGGCCGACAGGCTTTCCTTGGGCTGTAGATCGGCGAAGCGCGGATCGGCCCGCAGGTGCGCGACGATGGCGTCCATCGCCGCCCGCGCGCCGGCGAGGAACACGTTGATGCCCTCCGGCGCGAGCAGAATGGTGCCCTTGAGATCCAGTTCCAGACAGCGCGCAGTGAGGTCGGCCTTGAGCGCCTCGCGGTCGGTGAGGGTGACGAATTTGTAGCAGGAGATATTGACGACAGACACGGTAAAAAACCCCTTTCAGCAAGGCGGCATTATACGGAGCGGCTCTGCGTACAAACAGTTTTTGATACCCTTCGGCCTTCACCTGCCCTTTCCCGACCATGAAGCGCCCCACTCCTGCCGCACATGCACCGAAAACAGCCTTCGTCGACCCGCTGGCGGAGGCCTTGCGCCCCGGCCAGTCGATCGAGCTGCTGAAGGAACTGCACATCCTGACGCGCGACGGCAAGCTCAACCAGGACAGCCGCCGCAAGCTGAAGCAGGTCTACCACCTGTGCAATTTCATCGAGCCGCTGCTCGACGACGTGCTGGGGCAACAGGACACGCTGACGCTGGCCGACCATGGCGCGGGCAAGTCGTATCTCGGCTTCATCCTGTACGACCTGTTCCTGAAGGACCGCCCCGGCAGCCACATCTTCGGCATCGAAACGCGCGACGACCTGGTGGCGAAGTCGCGCGAACTGGCCGCAAGGCTGGACTTTCCGCGCATGAGCTTCCTCAATGTCACGGTGGCGGATTCGATCCGCTCGGACGCATTGCCGCAGACCATCGACATCGTCACCGCGCTGCATGCCTGCAACACCGCCACCGACGACGCCATCCAGTTTGCGCTCGCCAAACAGGCGCGCCACATCGTGCTGGTGCCGTGCTGCCAGGCCGAGGTCGCTGCCGTGCTGCGCCGCCACAAGAACGAATCTTTCGGCAAAACCCCGCTGTCGGAAATCTGGCGCCACCCCATCCACACCCGCGAATTCGGCAGCCAGCTCACCAACGTGCTGCGCTGCCTGCAGCTGGAGTCGCACGGCTACCAGGTCACGGTCACCGAACTGGTCGGCTGGGAACACTCGCTGAAGAACGAGCTCATCATCGCCACGAAAACCGGCACTGCACGCCGCAACGCGCGCGAGCGCCTGCAGCAGATCCTGCAGGAACTGAATCTGATGGAGCTCGAAGGACGTTTTCTCGGCCCGACGCCATCCTGAAAAAGTCTATGCTTGAGTAAGTGTTGTCCTTGCGGGTCGATTCATGCGCCTGCCTGCCCTGATTCCATCCCTGGTACTGCTCGCCGCACTGGCGGGCTGCGCCACGCCGCAGTACCAGACGGAAGTCCGCCTGATCCCGCCTGCCGATGCGCAGGGCCGGGCCTGCGTGCAGGGCTGCGACGCCAGGAAAACCGCATGCCAGACCGATTGCCAGGCCCGCTATCAGACCTGTGCGAAGGCCCTCGAACCGCAGGTGGAAGCGCGCTATATCGATGCGCTGAAGCAATACGAACTGGACTTGAAGCGCTACGCCGCGGCCTTGCGCTATTACGAGATACAGCTGCGTTTCGACTGGATGAACAACTACGCCTACCCTTATCCGTACGGGTGGGAGCCGTGGCCACGGCCCTATTTTCCGCCGCCCTATCGCGAACCGGTGATGCCGACGCGTGAAAGCGTACGGGCGCAACTGGAGAAATCGAATTGCCGCGCCGATTGCGGCTGTCTACCGGCTTACGACAGCTGTTTTGTCGGCTGTGGCGGACAGCGTCTGAGCGAAACGGTCTGCGTCAAGAACTGTCCGCCCGCAAAATAAAAGCTCAGCTTGCCGACTGCAGGGACGTCAGCTTGACGGGTACGCTCTGCGCGTCGGTATTGATCCAGATTTCGCCGTCCTGCACCATGCATTGCAGGCGCATGCTGCGTTCGGCCAGCGCGGCCAGCGCCTGGCTGGCATCGGCAGGCAGTTGCAGCACCGTCAGATTGGCGAACCGCGTAAGCTTGCCGGCGATCTGCTTCCACCACACCTCGCAACTGCTGCTGTAGCACAGCACCACGACCTGGTCTGAACGGCTGCAGGCACGGCGGATGCGCGCCTCGTCGGGCTGCCCGAGGTCGATCCACAAGGTGATCTCGCCCGCCAGGTTCTTCACCCACACTTCGGGCTCGTCGACGTCGAACAGCCCCTTGGTGAAGGCGATACCGTCCTGCGCATACAGCGCATACGCCAGCACGCGCACCATCATGCGTTCGTCGGTTTCGGAAGGATGGCGCGCGATGGTCAGCGCGTGGTCGGTGTAGACGTGCCGATCCATGTCGGCAATCTGCAACTCGGCTTTGTAGATGGTGGCTTTAAGCGCCATGGATGTTCACACTCGAAATGTACCAATACCCGGAGGGCATAAATAAAAAAACCCCGGCGAACCGGGGTTTTTCACATCAGGTCGGAAGGATTACGACATGACCTGGATGTTTGAGGCTTGCTTGCCCTTGGGGCCAGTCGTCACTTCGAAGCTGACTTTCTGGTTTTCCTGCAGGGACTTGAAGCCGCTGGAGTTGATTGCGGAGAAGTGTGCAAAGAGGTCTTCGCCGCCGTTATCCGGGGTGATGAAGCCAAAACCTTTTGCATCGTTAAACCACTTAACAGTACCCGTTTCCATCTTGTTTCCTATCTATCTAAAAAATTGGGCGACATGCCCTTATCGATCGAATTTCAAGGAAAAAGGCTTACCAGAGGTACCGCAATTTAAAGCTTGAATCCAACAGATAGCGCATTGATAACACACAAGTCCGGTATGTCCAAGCGCTTTTTTCCGTCAGCCCCGCAAAGCCCGCAGCACCAGGGTGTCGCCGCGCTGGGTGAACTCCAGATGCCTGAGCACGCTCATCCCCAGCAACACCTGATCGCCCGCCATGCCGAGGTTGAGGCTGGCGGCTACGCCGCGCAGATCGAACGGCCCGAACGCCAGCACGTCCACCTGGGTCGCGCGGGTGGCAACCATGCCGTTGGCGGTGATCGACTGCTGGTGCGCGCCGGCCTTGAGCCCCAGTTCGTCCGCCAGATGCGCCGGCACCGAAACCAGTGTGGCGCCGGTGTCGAGCAGGAAAGTGACCGGCCGGCCGTTGATGGTGCCCGGAAAAACATAGTGTCCGTCGCCACTGCGTTTCAGCACCAGTTCGGTTCCGGGCGCGATCCGCAGCGCGCGGTTGGGGTTGTTGCGTGCCTGCAGGCTGTTTTCGAAATAGAGATAGAACATCCCCAGCACCAGCAGGCTGGCGACCAAGGCCATGCCGCGCCCGAGCGGGCGGTGCGGGTTATGGGCGGGATCGGATTCTTTCGTGTTCACGGCGTGGAGGTCGTTAGGGGATTCATCGTTCGGCGCGCCCGGCGCGCCGGTGAGACCCCAAGCCTAAACCAAATCCCGCACGCAGGTGAACCTCCGGCTGCCGGGAAGGCGCCGGCCACCCGCGCTCAGGCCATCACGTGCTGCATGCGCGGCTGGCTGAAGTGGCAGTGCGGCGCGTCGCCAAACGCCTCGCGCAAAAAACGGGTTTCGATGTGCAACAGGCGCTCGTGGTCGCCG
>DASVPF010000221.1:0-3911 GCA_036382965.1 Thiobacillus sp. | reverse complement strand
GCTGGTGACCGAATGGGTCAAGGGCAAGACGCTCGACCAGGCGATGGAAATCAAGAACACGGCCATCGCCGAAGAACTTGCGCTGCCGCCAGTCAAGATACACTGCTCGATCCTGGCCGAAGACGCGATCAAGGCCGCGGTTGCCGACTACAAGCAGAAAAAAGGTCGGGAGTAAGCCAGGGCGGTGACCCTGTCCGAGCGCGCAGCGCAACACGTGACCACCTATCTTGCCAAACGCGGCAAGGGCGTCGGCATCCGTCTCGGCGTGCGCACCACCGGCTGCTCCGGCATGGCCTACAAGCTGGAGTTCGCCGACGAGGTGCCGGAAGGCGACGAGGTCTTCACCAGCCATGGTGTGACCGTATTCGTCGATCCGAAAAGCCTGACCTACATCGACGGTACCGAACTCGACTACACCCGCGAAGGGCTGAACGAAGGGTTCAAGTTCAACAACCCGAACGTCAAGAACGAGTGCGGCTGCGGCGAGTCGTTTAACGTTTGATTGGCAGGGGCCAGGAATTAGGATTTAGGGACTAGGGGAGGTGCGGCCCTGGCGCACCTCTTAAAATGCGAAGCACCACGCCCCCTAAATCCTAGCCCCTGGTCCCTAGCCCCTAACCATGGACTTTACCCAAACCCACTTCGCGCTGTTCGGTCTGCCGCAATCGTATGTGCTCGACCGGAATCAACTCGACGCCGCTTACCGCGAGCTGCAGAACACGGTGCATCCGGATCGGTTTGCCGCACAGCCGGACGCCGAGCAGCGGGTGGCGATGCAGTGGGCGACGCAGGTGAACGAGGCGTATCAGACGCTCAAGCACCCGGTGAACCGCGGCGTGTATCTATTGCGCTTGCAGGGCATCGACGCGCTGGACGCCAGCAACACCAGGATGGCGCCGGCGTTCCTGATGCAGCAGATGGAATGGCGCGAGGCCATCGAGGAGGCGCGCGCCGGCAGAAGCGTGGATGCGCTGGATGCCCTGGCTGACGAGCTGCGCGCAGCACATCGCCGCATCGAAGCCCGGCTGGCTGACCTGATCGACACGGCGCGCGACTATGCGGCGGCAAGCGAAGCCGTGCGCCAGCTGCGTTTTATGGACAAACTCATCGCCGAAGTCGGCGACGTGTACGAAGAACTCGAAGGCTGACCCCGCATGGCCCTGTTGCAGATTTCCGAACCCGGCATGTCCGCCGCCCCGCACCAGCACCGGCTGGCAGTGGGCATAGATCTGGGCACGACCAACTCGCTGGTGGCCACGGTGCGTTCCGGGCTTGCCGTGGTGCTGGACGACGAAGCGGGGCATTCGCTGCTGCCTTCGGTGGTGCGTTATCACCCCAACTGCGACGTGGAGGTGGGTTACGCCGCGCAAGCCGCGCAGAATCTCGATCCCCACAATACCGTTGTGTCGGTGAAGCGCTTCATGGGGCGCGGGATCAGCGACATCGACGATATCGCCAGCCTGCCGTACCGCTTTGTCGATGCGCCCGGCATGGTGCAGCTGAAAACTGTCGCCGGCGTGAAAAGTCCGGTCGAGGTATCGGCCGAAATCCTGAAAGTCCTGCGCCAGCGCGCCGAGGCGGCGATGGGGGGTGAACTGGCCGGCGCGGTCATCACCGTGCCGGCGTATTTCGACGACGCGCAGCGCCAGGCTACCAAGGATGCGGCACAACTCGCGGGCCTCAACGTGCTGCGCCTGCTGAACGAGCCGACTGCGGCGGCGATTGCCTACGGCCTCGATAACGCGTCCGAAGGCGTGTATGCGGTGTACGACCTCGGCGGCGGCACCTTCGATATCTCCATCCTGAAACTGTCGAAAGGCGTGTTCGAGGTGCTGGCGACCAACGGCGACTCGGCGCTGGGGGGCGACGATTTCGATCAGCGCGTGTTTTGCTGGATGCTCGAGCGGGGCCGCTTCGCGCCGCTGTCGGCGGGCGACACGCGGCTATTGCTGACCAAGGCGCGCGATGCCAAGGAAGCCCTGACCGATCACACCGAGGTGCGCGTCACTGCGGTGCTGTCGACCGGCGAATTGATGGACGCGACGCTGACGCAGATGGCTTTCAACGCCATGACCGCGAGCCTGGTCGGCAAGACACTGGCGCCCACGCGCAAGGCGCTGCGCGACGCCGGCCTTGCCGTGGACGAGGTGAAGGGCGTGGTGATGGTCGGTGGTTCCACCCGCATGCCGTGCGTGCGCCAGGCCGTGGCCGATTTCTTCAAACAGACACCGCTGACCAACCTCGATCCCGACAAGGTCGTGGCGCTGGGTGCGGCCATGCAGGCCGACGTGCTGGCGGGCAATCGCGTGGGCGACGACTGGCTGCTGCTTGACGTCATCCCGCTGTCGCTCGGCCTCGAGACCATGGGCGGATTGACCGAAAAAATCATTCCGCGCAACACCACGATTCCCACCGCGCGGGCGCAGGATTTCACCACCTTCAAGGATGGCCAGACCGCGATGAGCGTGCAGGTGCTGCAGGGCGAACGCGAACTGGCATCCGACTGCCGCTCGCTGGCGCGCTTCGAACTGCGCGGCATCCCGTCCATGGTCGCTGGCGCGGCGCGTATCCGTGTCACCTTCCAGGTCGACGCGGACGGCCTGCTGTCGGTGTCCGCGCGCGAACAGAGCACCGGCGTCGAGGCCAGCGTGCAGGTCAAACCGTCGTATGGCCTGGGTGACGAAGACATCACCCGCATGCTGAAGGACGCTTTCACCCACGCCAAGGACGACATGTTCGCGCGTGCGCTGAACGAGCAGATCGTCGATGCGCAGGGACTGATCGCCGCTACCCGCGCGGCCATGGCGGAAGATGGCGCGCTGCTGAACGAAGCCGAAACCGTAGCGATCGATGCCAGCATTGCCGCCCTTGAAAAACGGATGGCGGGCCCTGACCATCAAGCCATCAAACGCGGCATCGAGGCGCTGAATGCCGCGACGACCGAATTCGCCCAGCGCCGCATGGACCGGAACGTGCGCCGTGCCATGGCTGGGCAGAAACTGGAAACCTTTGGCTGAACGTATTCAAAAATCATGCCCCAACTCATCGTACTGCCCCACGTCGAACTCTGCCCAGAAGGCACGGTGATCGACGCCCAGCCCGGCGACACCATTTGCGACACCCTGCTCGCCAACGGCGTCGAGATCGAACACGCCTGCGAGAAATCCTGCGCTTGCACCACTTGTCACGTCATTGTGCGCGAGGGCTTCAATTCCCTGGTGCCTTCCACCGAAGAGGAGGATGATCTGCTCGACAAGGCCTGGGGACTGGAACCGCAATCGCGTCTGTCGTGCCAGGCGCGTATTGCGGGCAGCGACCTGGTGATCGAAATTCCCAAGTACACCATCAACATGGTGAAAGAAGGACAGTGACATGAAGTGGACGGATTCTCTCGACATCGCAATCGAACTCGCCGAAGCCCATCCGGAAATCGACCCGCGTACTATTCGTTTCACCGACCTGCATCGCTGGGTGATGGAACTGCCCGAGTTTGACGACGACCCTGAGCATTCCGGCGAGAAGATTCTGGAAGCGATACAGATGGCGTGGATCGATGAAGTCAGCTGAGCCTGCGGGAGCGGGAATGGCAGCAATGAAAAAGGGGGCCGAGGCCCCCTTTTTCATTGCGCAGCACAGCGGCGTCAGAACTTGTAGACGAGGCCAGCCGAGAGCAGGTCGACATCCGCCTCGCCCGTGCCGCCATTGGCAGCAGGGCTGCCCGTCTTGAAATAGCGCTCCCATTCCGCGCGAAGCCCGACCGACTTGGTGAAGTTGTACTGCGCGCCCAGGCCCACTGACCATACAACGTCGGTATCGCTCCTGTCGGGCGCACCGGCAATCGTGCCATTGAATTGGGTATCGAGAATATTCAGTCCGCCCCGGCCAATCAGGGTGAAGCTTGGATTGAGGGC
>DASVPF010000220.1:0-9420 GCA_036382965.1 Thiobacillus sp. | reverse complement strand
GGCTCCGCAGGCTTTGCAGACACCGAGGGGATGTGGCTTGACTGTGTCGTTCATCGGACGGTCCTGCGATCGAATCAATTGTATTTCCGGGGCGCGACGGGCCGCGGCGCCTGGGCGTGGCTGTCCTTGTGGCGGAAGTTGATGCGGCCCTTGGTCAGGTCGTAGGGCGACATTTCGATCGTGACCTTGTCGCCGGCGAGGATGCGGATGCGGTGCTTGCGCATCTTGCCGGAGGCGTAGGCGATGATCTCGAAGCCGTTGTCCAGGGTGACGCGGAAACGGGTTTGCGGCAGCACTTCGTTGACGGTGCCTTCCATTTCGACCAGTTCTTCTTTTGCCATGTTCGATTCCTCATGCTTGGGCCGATGGCGCGCGAAAACCGTGCGCCGGGGTGCGAAAGATCGCTTCAGGAGCTGCGGCAGCCGCGTCCGGTGTGCGGGGTGGATGCCAATGAGGAGAGCCGACAGAGTGCCCGCGGGTGGGGCAGGAGGAGACTGACCAAAGACCAATTCGTCGGGCCAGTATGGGGGGCGGGGTACGGCTTGGCAAGGAACGCGGCCGGGGCCCGCAGCAGGACTGGGCTGCGGGGGCCCGCCTGCGCTGCCGGCATGGATTAAGCCGCCGCGATCGCGCGTAGCCTGCCGCGAGGTGGCAGGCGATTGGATTTCCTATACTGAACGCCCAAAAACCTGAAGGAGTCGCACCATGAACCCGTGGATCGCAGTGCCTTTGCTGTTGTTGGCGGTATGGATGGGCGGGTGCGCCGAAATGGGTAGCCGTGGAACGAAATATGGCGAGACGGGCGGTACGGTGGCGAGTCCGTCGGAGCGCAACGGAACCATCGCCCGCCTGGAAACCATCCAGGTGGACGACAACTACAAGCTGGGGCTGGGTACGGCCGTGGGCGCGGTGGCGGGCGGCCTGCTCGGCGCAGGCGTGGGCGACACCAAGGGCGCGGTGGCGGGCGCGGTTCTGGGCGGCGCGGCAGGCACTTACGCCGAGAGCAAACTCGCCAGGAAGGACGCGCAACGGATCACCGTCGACATGCAGACCGGGGGGCGCGTCACGATCGTGCAGCCCGTGGATGCCCGCTTGCGGGAAGGCCTGCGCGTGCGGGTCGAGGGCAGCGGCGAGAATGCCCGGGTGGTGCCGCGATAAAACGGACGCCTGTGCGGGCACGGGCGTCGCAGCCGGATCGAGCGCGTTCGCCTTGTGACGAGTCTGGCCCTATGCTGGAAGGGTGTCGAACGTCCGCGAGTCATGGCCATGGGTCACAAACACGAGAGTCTGCTGCGCTCGATCTTTGCCGGCCCGGTGGGCGGCAATGTCCACTGGCGCGAGGTGGAGGCGATGCTGACGCATCTGGGCGCGAAGGTGGAGCCGCATCATGGAGCAAGCTTCCGCGTGGTGCTGAATGGGGTGGAGGGCTTCATCCATCGTCCGCACAACAGCACCACCTGCACCAAACAGGAACTGCGCCACGTGCGGGATTATCTGGCATTGGCAGGCGTGAGCCTTGCGCAATTGCAGAACGAAACGCAGGAATGAGGCGCGCACTCCCAGCCGGCCTGTTGGCACTGGCACTTGCCGTGATGCCGCTTGCAGCAGTGGCACAGCAGAATGGCACGGTCAGCGGCGACAAGGCCACCGACATGGTGGTGGATGCGGTCGTGGTGCGGCCGCTTGGACTGGTGGCCACGGTGATCGGAACGGTGCTGACGGTGGTGGCGCTGCCGTTCACCCTCCCCAGCGGCAGCGTGGAGGCGTCGGCGCGGCAACTGATCGTGCGGCCGGCCGAATACACCTTTACACGGCCGCTCGGCGATTTCAGTGACAGCAGCGCGCACACGCGTTAAAAACCTCACATCTTCCCGCATCGGGCATCGGATCGTAGCCCGTTAAGAGCCGTCGGCCGTTTTCGCCTGCGCCTGCGCGCGCACCGTACTTCATTCCCGCAACAAAAGTTTTGTGATGGAAGATTTTTGTTCCTATAGTTTTTTTATGCACGTTGATGCATTCAAACGGGAGGTGCGCCATGCAAGTGACCCGAAGACAGTTTTTCAGAATCTGCGCGGCGGGGGTCGGCAGTTCCAGCCTGGCGGCGCTGGGCTTCGCCCCCGGTGAAGCGCTGGCCGAAGTGCGGGCATTCAAGCTGGCCCGCACCACCGAAAACCGCAGCACCTGTCCCTACTGCTCGGTGGGTTGCGGCCTGCTCATCTACAGCCTGGGCGACAAGTCCAAGAACGCCGAGGCCGAGATCATCCACGTCGAGGGCGATCCCGACCACCCGGTGAGCCGCGGCACGCTCTGTCCCAAGGGGGCGGCCTTGATGGATTTCGTGCACAGCCCCAACCGCCTGCAAACGCCGCAATACCGTGCCCCCGGCAGCAAGGAATGGCAGCGCCTCTCCTGGGACGATGCGTACACCCGCATCGCCAGGCTGATGAAGGCGGACCGCGACAAGCATTTCGAGGCGAAGAATGCGGCCGGCGCCACCGTGAACCGCTGGCTCACCACCGGCATGCTGGCGGCGTCCCCCTCCAGCAACGAAACCGGCTATCTCACCCACAAGGTGGCCCGCTCGCTGGGAATGATCGCGTTCGACAACCAGGCGCGTGTCTGACACGCCCCGACGGTGGCAAGTCTTGCCCCGACGTTTGGCCGCGGTGCCATGACCAACCACTGGGTCGACATCAAGAATGCCGACCTGGTGCTCATCATGGGCGGCAACGCCGCCGAGGCCCACCCGGTCGGCTTCAAGTGGGTGACCGAGGCCAAGGCCAACCGCAAGGCCCGGCTGATCGTGGTCGATCCGCGCTTCACCCGTTCCGCCGCGGTGGCGGACTATTACGCGCCGATCCGCGCCGGCACCGACATCGCCTTCCTCGGCGGGGTGATCAACTACCTGCTGTCCCGTGACAAGATTCACCTCGACTACGTGAAGGCCTACACCGACTTCCCCTTCCTGGTGAAGGACGAATTCACCTTCGAGGACGGCCTCTACTCCGGCTACGACGCCGCGAACCGCAAGTACGACCGCAGCACCTGGGGTTACCAGCTGGGCGAGGACGGCTTCGTCAAGACCGCCCCCTCGCTGCAGGACCCGCGCTGCGTCTACCAGCTGATGAAGGCGCACTACGCGCGCTACACGCCGGAGATGGTGTCGCGCATCTGCGGCACGCCACAGGAGGCCTTCCTCAAGGTTTGCGGGATGATCGCCGAGACCTCCGCACCCGACCGCACCATGACCGTCATGTATGCCCTGGGCTGGACGCAGCACTCCTATGGCTCGCAGATGATCCGCACCGCGGCCATGGTGCAGTTGCTCTTGGGCAACATCGGGGTGGTGGGCGGCGGCGTGAACGCCCTGCGCGGCCATTCCAACATCCAGGGACTGACCGACCTTGGCCTGATGTCCGACCTGCTGCCCGGCTACATGACCATGCCGCGGGAGACCGAACTGGATTACGCGGGCTATGTCGGGAAGCGCACGCTGAAGCCCCTGCGCCCCGGCCAGATGAGCTACTGGCAGAACTATCCCAAGTTCTTCGTCAGCACCATGAAGGCCTGGTACGGCGACGCCGCCACCGCGGACAACGACTGGGCCTACGACTGGCTGCCCAAGCTGGACAAGGTGCATGACCTGTTGCAGATGTTCGAGGACATGAACAACGGCCAGGTCAACGGCTATCTCTGCCAGGGCTTCAACCCGCTGGCCTCGGCGCCCTGCAAGGTCAAGGTGTCGGGCGCGCTGGCCAAGCTCAAGTACCTGGTGGTGATCGACGCGCTTGCCACCGAGACCTCGGAATTCTGGCAGAACCATGGCGAATTCAACGACGTCGATCCAGCCAAAATCCAGACCGAGGTGTTCCGTCTGCCGTCGACCTGCTTCGCCGAGGAGGACGGCTCGCTGGTCAATTCCGGACGCTGGATGCAGTGGCACTGGAAGGCCGCCGACCCGCCCGGCGAGGCGAAGACCGACCAGGAGATCCTTGCCGGCATCTTCCTGAAAATCCGCGCGCTGTACCAGAAAGAGGGCGGGGCCTTCCCCGATCCCATCCTCAACCTGACATGGAAGCACAAGCAGCCTGCGACGCCCTTGCCCGAGGAACTGGCGCGCGAATATTCCGGCCGTGCCCTGAAGGACGTCACCGATTCGAAAGACCCGGCCAAGGTGCTGGTCAAGGCGGGCGAGCAGCTGAACGGCTTCGCCGAGCTGCGCGATGACGGCTCGACCGCCTGCGGCTGCTGGATCTTCTCCGGCGCCTGGAGCGAGAAGGGCAACCTGATGGCGCGGCGCGACAACTCGGATCCGTACGGCATCGGCCAGACCCTCAACTGGGCCTTCTCCTGGCCGGCCAACCGCCGCATCCTCTACAACCGCGCCTCCAGCGATCCGGCCGGCAAGCCCTGGGACGCCAGCCGCAAGCTGATTGCCTGGGACGCCGGCGCCGGCAAGTGGGCGGGCGCGGACGTGCCGGACATCAAGGCCGATTCGCCGCCGGAGGAGGGCATCAACCCCTTCATCATGAATCCCGAAGGCGTGGCCCGCTTCTTCGCGGTGGACAAGATGGCCGACGGCCCCTTCCCCGAGCACTACGAGCCGCTGGAGTCGCCGCTCGCCGCCAATCCGCTACATCCGAAGAACCCCTTGGCGCGGGCCAATCCGGCGGCGCGGGTGTTCAAGTCGGACTGGCCGACCTTCGGCAAGGCCGACAAGTTTCCGTATGTGTGCACCACCTACCGGCTGACCGAGCACTTTCACTTCTGGACCAAGCACGTCCGCCTTGACGCCATCACCCAGCCCGAGCAGTTCGTCGAAATCGGCGAGGCGCTGGCGAAGGAAAAAGGCATCCGCTCGGGCGACCATGTCAGGGTCCGGTCCAACCGCGGCCATATCGTCGCGGTGGCGGTGGTGACCAGGCGCCTGATGACGCTCAAGGTGGAGGGCAAGCCGGTGCACACGGTGGGCGTCCCCATCCACTGGGGATTCAAGGGAATCGCCAAGAACGGCTATCTCACCAACACCCTGACGCCCTTCGTCGGCGACGCCAACACCCAGACGCCTGAGTTCAAGGCGTTCCTGGTGGACGTCGAGAAAGTCTAGGAGACGGCCATGGCGCTGCAATCGCTCGACATCAAAGCCCGTTCCGCCACCACCACGCCTTCCCCGCAAGCACGCGGCGCCATCCCGGTCGCCAAGCTGATCGACATCTCCAAGTGCATCGGCTGCAAGGCCTGCCAGGTTGCGTGCATGGAATGGAACGATCTCAGGGACGAAATCGGCACCACTACGGGCATCTACGACAACCCGCGCGATCTGTCCGACCAGTCCTGGACGGTGATGCGCTTCTCCGAAGTGGAGGTGCAGCCGGGCCGGCTGGAATGGCTGATCCGCAAGGACGGCTGCATGCACTGCGCCGATCCGGGTTGTCTCAAGGCCTGCCCGGCGCCGGGGGCGATCGTGCAGTACTCGAACGGCATCGTGGACTTTCACGAGGAGAACTGCATCGGTTGCGGCTACTGCCTCACCGGCTGCCCCTTCAACATTCCGCGCTTCTCCAGGAAGGACCGCAAGGCCTACAAGTGCACGCTCTGTTCCGACCGCGTGGCGGTCGGCCTGGAGCCCGCCTGCGTGAAGACCTGCCCCACCGGGGCTATCGTGTTCGGCTCCAAGGAGGACATGACCCTGCACGCCGCAGGGCGCATCGCCGACCTCAAGGAACGCGGCTTCGACCAGGCGGCGCTGTATGACCCGCAGGGCGTCAGCGGCACCCACGTGATGTACGTGCTGCAGCACGGCGACCAGCCCGAGCTGTATGCAAATCTGCCCCGCGATCCGCACATCAGCCCGCTGGTCGGCCTGTGGAAGGGCATCGCCAAGCCCTTGATGAGCTTCGGCATCGGGCTCGCCGTGTTTGCCGGCTTCTTCCATTTCGTCACCGCCGGTCCCAAGGAAGTCGAGGAAGAGGAGGAGCGATCATGAGCACACCGATCCAGCGCTACAGCGCCAGCGAACGCAACAACCACTGGCTGGTGGCCATCGCCTTCGTCCTGGCCGCGCTGTCGGGGCTGGCGCTGTTCCATCCGGCCTTCTTCTTCCTCAGCGGGCTGTTCGGCGGCGGCACCTGGACCCGCATCCTGCACCCCTACCTCGGCACGCTGATGGCCCTGTTCTTCATCGCCCTGTCGGCACGGTTCTGGCGGCTCAACCACATTACGTCGGCCGACCGCCAGTGGATGAGTCGCATCGGGGACGTCCTCCGCAACCGCGACGAGAATCTACCCGAGGCCGGCAAGTACAACGCGGGGCAGAAAGTCTTGTTCTGGGTCCTGGTGACCAGCGTTCCCGTGCTGCTGGTTTCCGGCATCGTCTTCTGGCAGCCCTGGTTCGCGCCGTATTTTCCCGTCTGGTTGCTGCGCGTCGCCGTCGTCGTGCATGCGCTGGCGGCCTGGATCGTCATTCTCGGCATCGTCGTCCACGTCTACGCCGCGATATGGGTCAAGGGCACGGTGCGGGCGATGACGCGCGGCACGGTGTCCGAGGCCTGGGCCAGACAGCATCACCGCGCCTGGTACCGCGAAATGACCGGCAAGTAATCGATCCCTTGACCAAGGAGCCTCCGCGCATGGCAACCCCCCTTCTGCAACCCGGCCAGATCGAAGCGGCGGCCGGGGCGATTCCCGAGCTGCGGCTGCCGCCCGCCGACCTGTTCCTGATGCGTGCCCGGCGGCTGGAGCAATTGGCCGAACGGCACACCCTGGGTAATTACCTGCGCTTTGCCGCGCGGCTTGCACGGGCCCAGCAGGACAGTCTGGACGCCGGTCCTGCGGCAGCCTTGCCTGCGCCCGAACGGCTGGCGCAATGCCGCGAATACGGCATGCCGCCGCTGGCCCCCGCGGGTCTGGAGCGGCCGCCCGCATGGCGCGATACCGCCCGACACCTGGCCCGGACCCTGCAGCCGACCCTGCCCGCGGCCGGCCAGGCCGCGCTGCAAGCGATTCTGCAAGGCAGCGATACCTGGCTGGGCGAACAGGCCGTGCGGCTGCTCGACGGCAACACGCTGCATCTGGATGCGGCCGTGGCGCCGGTGATCGGCGCCGCCCTGCAGGTGCACTGGACGCATCTCGCCCGCCAGCTCGATCCCGCCTGGGTGGCGCGACCCGAGCATCCCAACCTGTGTCCGGTGTGCGGCTCGCATCCGGTCAGTTCGGCGGTGCGCATCGGCGGCGCCGAAAACGGCCTGCGCTATCTGCATTGCACGCTGTGCAATACGGAATGGCACGTGGTGCGGGCCAAGTGCAGCAACTGCGACAACACGCGGGATATTGCCTACTATCATCTGGAAGGGGGCGACACGGTGGTGCAGGCCGAGAGCTGCCCCGAGTGCAAGACCTATCTGAAAGTGATGTCTCAGGACCGGAACCCCATGGCCGATCCGGTGGCGGACGACCTCGCCAGCCTGACGCTCGACCTGCTGATGGACGAGACGGGCTATGTGCGCAGCGGGATCAACTGGTATCTGATACAGGGCTAGCCTGAGTAGGAGTTGGGCGGGTGCGGCACCGCCTTCAAATGCCGGCAACAGGAGGAGTCATCACATGAAAATGCTGCTTACGGTCGAAATCCCGCACGAGCCTTTCAACTCGCTCGTCAGAAGTGGAAAGGCGGGTGAGGTCATGGGACGCATCCTCGACACCATCAAGCCGGAGGCGGCCTACTTCACGGAGCACGACGGAACACGCGGCGGAGTCTTCGTGATCGATGTACAAACGCCATCGGATGTGCCTGCCTTTGCAGAGCCTTTCTTTCTCACCTTCCAGGCCAATTGCAGATTTCGCATTGTGATGAGCCCGGAGGACTTGCAAGAGGCTGGCCTGGAGGCGCTCGGCAAGAAGTGGGCATGAGTTCTTGACATTGCAGTCAGGCAGGGTGCGCCGAACGCTTTACGCTCAAGCCGCCGATTCATCGACTTCAAAGGGATAGTCTATCGTGCATAGCGCCCAGGTTCGTCCGCCTTCGATCGATCGTGTCCTCAACTGGACCGCTGTTGCGCCCCTGCTCGCTGAATACGGCCGCGAGCCAGTGCTGACCGGCGCGCGCGCCGTGCTCGACGATGCCCGCCGCGACGCGTGTCAGGGCGATCTGGTGGACTACACCGAGCCTGCCGTCGCGGCCCGTCTCGCGGCGCATCTGGCGCAACGCAACGCAGCGCGCCTGCAACGCGTGTTCAACTTCACCGGCACGGTGCTGCACACCAACCTCGGCCGCGCGCCGCTGCCGGACGAGGCGGTGGCTGCACTGGTGACGGCGGCACGCCATCCCTGCGCGCTGGAATACGACCTCGCGAGCGGCGGGCGCGGCGACCGCGACGACGTGGTGGAGGGCGTGCTGTGCGAACTCACCGGCTTTGACGCCGCTACCGTGGTCAACAACAACGCCGCGGCGGTGTTCCTGCTGCTCAACACCCTGGCGTCGAGGAAACAGGTCGTCGTCTCGCGCGGCGAACTGGTGGAGATCGGCGGCGCCTTCCGCGTGCCCGACATCATGAGCCGCGCCGGGTCGAAGCTGGTCGAGGTCGGCACCACCAACCGCACCCACCTGAGCGATTTCGCCGCCGCCATCGGCACGCGCACGGCCCTGCTGATGAAGGTGCACACCAGCAACTACGCCATCCAGGGCTACACCGCGAGCGTGCCGGAATCCGAACTGGCGCAACTGGCGCACGCGCACGACCTGCCCTTCGTCGTCGATCTGGGCAGCGGCACGCTCACCGATCTCGCGCGCTTCGGCCTGCCGTGCGAGCCAACGCCGCAGGCTGCGCTCGCCGCCGGCGCCGACCTGGTGTGCTTCAGCGGCGACAAGCTGCTGGGCGGACCGCAGGCCGGCATTCTGGTGGGGCGGCGCGAGCTGATCCGGCGCATCAAGAAGAATCCGATCAAGCGCGCGCTGCGCGTCGGCAAGCTCACGCTCGCCGCACTGGAAGCGGTGCTGCGCCTGTACCGCGACCCGGATCGCCTGGCCGAGCGGCTCACCGTGCTGCATCTTCTGACCCGGCCGCCGGCCGACATCCAGGCGCAGGCCGAACGCCTGCTGCCGTCCCTGCAACGGGCGCTCGCGGAATGGCCGGTGCGCGTGGCCGTCGAGCCGGCGCTGTCGCAGATCGGCAGCGGCTCGCTGCCGGTCGACCGGCTGCCGGGCTGGGCACTGGCGGTGCGGTCCACCACCCGAAAATCCGGCGTGCTGCGCGACCTCGAAGCGGCCCTGCGCGGCCTGCCGGTGCCGGTGATCGGCCGTATCGCCGACGATCTCGTGCCCGCGTTCCCGGAGGGGGCGTGACCGCGCACGCGTGCCCCGCGTGCGGCGCGCCGTTGCACGGCGCGTGGGGCGTGCGGGGTGGCCGCGCGCTCGTGCGCTGT
>DASVPF010000219.1:0-3306 GCA_036382965.1 Thiobacillus sp. | reverse complement strand
TCACGAAGTCCGACAGCCGGTCCTTGACCGAGGCGTGGATCGGGCGCCCGTCCAACAACGCCGGCCCATCGACGCTGTCCAAGTAACCCGACTGGCAATCGTCCGCGCCCGCTACGACGACCCCGTGCACGCCGCCGCGCTGGTCGACCTGCTCGACGCCTATGCACGCGACCCGGCCGGCGGCGGCGCGCCGCTGTCCGACTTCGTGCGCGGCAATCTGATCGGTCAGCTCGCCGCGCGGCCTTTCATCTTCAGCGTACTGGCGTTCGACGGCGATGCCCCGGTCGGTCTCGTCAACGCCATCGAAGGCTTTTCCACCTTTGCCTGCCGGCCGCTCGTCAACGTGCACGACGTCGTCGTGCTGCAAAGCCACCGCGGTCGCGGTATCGCCGCGCAGCTGTTCGCCGAGGTCGAAGCGATCGCACGCGAGCGCGGCGCCTGCAAGCTCACGCTGGAGGTGCTCTCCGGCAACCGCGCCGCGCGGGCGCTCTACGAAAAGCTGGGGTTCGACGACTACCGGCTCGACCCGGGCATGGGCCACGCGCAGTTCATGCAGAAGTGGCGGGATTGAGCCGTGACGCCAGCCAGACCAGCGAGGCCATGCGCCCGGTCACGCCGTCGCGGCGATAGGAATAGAAGCTGTCCGCCTCGGTGAAGGTGCAGCGTCCGCCGCCGTGGACCGCCTGCACGCCGGCGTGAGCGAGGTGGATACGCGCGAGCCGGTAGATGTCGGCAAGCCATTTGCCCGGCGCGTGCGGCACGAAGGCTGCGGCGGCTTCGGCATGCTGCGCGACGAAAGCATCGCGCACGTCGTCGCCCACTTCGAATGCCTGCGGGCCGATGGCGGCGCCCATCCAGGCGAGAATGTCGCACGGCGCCACCCGCATCGCGGCTACCGTCGCTTCCAGCACACCGTCGGCCAGCCCGCGCCAGCCGGCGTGCGCAGCAGCGACGACGCTGCCGGCGCGGTCGCAGAACAGCACCGGCAGGCAGTCGGCGGTGAGGACGGCGCACACCTGCCCCGGCTCGCGCGTGAAGGCGGCATCGGCTTCCGGATTGGATTCGCGTCCGAGTTCGACCACCCGCGCACTGTGCACCTGCCTGAGCCACCCCGGCTCGGCCGGCAGGGTCTGGCGCAGGCGCGCGCGGTTGGCGGCGACGTGGGCCTGATCGTCGCCGACATGGTCGCCAAGATTGAGGCTCGCCCACGGGGCGAGACTCACGCCGCCTTCGCGGGTCGTCATCAGGCTTTTGACCCGCGCGGGCGCGGGCCAGTCGGGAACGATCGGGTTCATTTGACCCAGTCGGTGTTGTCGCGCAACGCCTGCAGCAGCGAGGCGAAATCGGGCGGCAGCGGACATTCCCACTGCATGAATTCCTGCGTAAGCGGATGGATCAGGCCCAGCCGCTCGGCGTGCAGCGCCTGGCGCGGAAACGGGATCTTGAGATGGCTGCGGCGGCTGGCGCTGTAGACCTGTTCGCCGACCAGCGGATGGCCGATGTGCTGCATATGCACGCGAATCTGATGAGTGCGGCCGGTTTCCAGCTTGCAGCGCAACAGCGTCACGCCGGGAAAGCGCTCGACCACGTCGTAATGCGTGACCGCTTCCTTGCCCATGCTGTGCACGGTGCGCTTGGTGCGGTTGTGCGGATCGCGCGCCAGCGGCGCATTGACTGTGCCGGCGTCGTCCACTTCGCCGTATACCAGGGCGAGGTATTCGCGCTTGACGGTGCGCGCCTGCAGTTGACGCACCAGGTCGGTGTGCGCCCTGAGCGTCTTGGCGACGACCAGCAGGCCGGAGGTGTCCTTGTCGAGCCGGTGGACGATACCGGCGCGCGGCAGCTCGGCCACCTGCGGCACCCGGTGCAGCAGCGCGTTCAGCAGCGTGCCCTGGCGGTTGCCGCTGCCGGGGTGAACCACCAGGCCGACCGGCTTATTGATCACCAGCAGCATCGGATCCTCGAACACCACGTCGAGCGGAATGGCCTCGGGCGCGTCGGGGGTGGCGTTCGGATCGGGCTCGATCTCGACCCGCACCGACTCGCCGCCGCTGACCTTCATCTTGGTGGTGCCCCAGGCGTCGTCCACCGAAATTCTGCGCGCGCGGATCCAGTTCTGGATGCGGTTGCGCGAGAATTCGGGCAGCAGCGCCGACAGGGCCAGATCCAGGCGCTGGCCGCCCTGTTCGTCGGGGATCACCAACTGGCGGATATCGCCTTCGGTATTTCCCTTATAATCAGCCGACAAATTTTCTGTGTCTTTTCCCATGCTTAAGCAACGTTTATCCGGTTATAACGCTTTCAGTCAAGCTCTCGGCAGTGTATTGCTGGCCGCCATGCTTACCTTGGGTGGCTGCGGCCTGTTGCCCGAGGTCAAGGATGAAACCGCCGGCTGGTCGGCGCAGAAGCTCTACGCCGAAGCCAAGGACAATCTCAACGAAGGCAACTACGAACGCGCCGTCAAGCTGTTCGAGACGCTGGAGTCGCGCTATCCCTTCGGCCGCTACGCGCAGCAGGCCCAGCTGGAAGTCGCCTACGCCTACTACAAGGACAACGAGCCGATTTCCGCCATCGCCGCGAGCGACCGCTTCATCAAGCTGCACCCCAATCATCCTAACGTCGATTACGCCTACTATCTGAAGGGCCTGGCGAATTTTAACGACGACCTCGGCTTCCTGGGCAACCTGGTCGACCAGGACATGAGCGAGCGCGATCCCAAGGCCGCGCGCGAGGCCTTCCTCTCGTTCAAGGAACTGGTCACCCGCTTCCCCGAGAGCAAATACGCCGCCGACTCGACCGCCCGCATGAAATACCTGGTCAACGCGCTGGCCGGCAACGAAGTCCACGTCGCCAAGTATTACCTCAAGCGCGAAGCGTACGTGGCTGCGGCCAACCGCGCCAAGGAAGTGCTGACGACCTACCCCGAGGCCCCCGCGCTGGAAGAGGCGCTGGCGATCATGGTGGTGTCCTACGACAAGCTGAACCTTCCCCAACTGCGCGACGACGCCCAGCGCGTGCTGACGCTCAACTTCCCCCACAGCAAGTACGCCAAGGGCGTGAACACCGAGGGCAAGGCCTGGTATCGCTTCTGGTGATGCGGCCCCCGCCCATTGAGGCGCCCATCGCGGCGAGGACGCCGCTCCAACCGGTTGTGATCAGATCGCGGCTTCGCCCGACTCGCCGGTGCGGATCCGCACCACCTGCTCCACCGTCGTCACGAAGATCTTGCCGTCGCCGATCTTGCCGGTGCGCGCGGCGTTGACGATCGCCTCCATCGCGCGATCGAGCAGATTGTCGGCAACCACC
>DASVPF010000218.1:0-2183 GCA_036382965.1 Thiobacillus sp. | reverse complement strand
GTCGGCGAACTCGTCGATCACGACCACGATGTGCGTGCCGGGGTGGCCGGCGCGGCCGTGGGTGCGGCGGCCGGCGCGGTGGTGGGTGCGGCGGCCGGCGGTGCCGTCGGCGCGAACGCCTGCGCCGTGCTCGGCGTCGGAGCCAGGGCGAGGACGGTTCGAGCTATGATTTCCAGCAAGGACAGGGCGGAGCTCCGAGCAAGTAGCAGGTACGGCAGGTTGCCAACCACGCGCAGATCGTTGCCGAGGTTGCCGAAATCGAATTTCAGCGCGTCGCCCGCATGGATCGTGAGGCGTTCGGCCGGCCAGGTTTTCTGCAGGCGCGCGATGATGTCGCGGTCGAGTTCGACCGCGTGCAGATGCGGCAGCCGTTCGAGCAGCGGCCGCGTCAACGCGCCGAGGCCGGGACCGATTTCGACCACGGTTTCGCCCGCCTGCGGATGGATGGCGTTGACGATGGCATGGATGATGCCGTCGTCGATGAGGAAATTCTGGCCGAAGCGCTTGCGCGGGGTGTGCATTTTTTATGGGCTAGGAGCTAGGAGTTAGGGCTAGGGTTTTAGAGAAGCTTGGCGAAGCCGCACGTTCCCTGGTTCCTAGTCCCTGGATCCTAACCCCTTCTTCGCAACCATCTCCAGCGCCATTTCAATCGCGGCGATGAGGCTCCCCACTTCGGCGCGGCCCGAGCCGGCGAGGTCGAGTGCGGTGCCGTGATCGACCGAGGTGCGGATGAAGGGCAGGCCCAGCGTCACGTTCACGCCGGTGCCGAAGCTGGCGTATTTCAGCACCGGCAGGCCTTGGTCGTGATACATCGCCAGCACGGCATCGCAGGGCTCCTTGTGGATGCGCGAGAACAGGGTGTCGGCGGGCAGCGGGCCGACGAGGTCCAGGCCTTCGCCGCGCAGGTGGTCGAGCAGCGGTTCGATGACGTCGATCTCCTCGCGCCCCAGATGGCCGGACTCGCCGGCGTGCGGGTTGAGTCCGGCGACCAGAATGCGCGGCCGGGCGATGCCGAATCTGGCCCGCAGGTCGGCGTGGAGGATGCGGATCACTGCATCGAGCAGGTCGGGTGTGATGGCGTCGGCCACGGCGCGCAGCGGCAGGTGGGTGGTGGCGAGGGCGACGCGCAGGCCGCCGCCGGCGAGCATCATCACGACCTTTTGCGTGCCGCTGTGGTCGGCCAGGTATTCGGTATGGCCGGTGAAGGCGAAGCCGGCGTCGTTGATGACGCCCTTGTGCACCGGCGCGGTGACGACGGCGTGGTAGGTCCCGTTCATGCAGCCCGCGAGGGCGGCGTCGAGCAGCGCCAGCACGTGGGCGCTGTTGCGGGCATCGAGCACGCCCGCGCTGACGGGGGCGGCGACCGGAATGTGGCGCACGTGCAGCGTGCCGGGCTGGTGCGCGGGAATCACGTCGTCGGTGACGAAATCGAGCGCGACGCCGAGTCGTGCTGCGCGGGCGCGCAACACGTCGACATCGCCCAGCACCGAGATCCGGCACGGCAGCGCGTGTTGCCCCAGCGCGATGCAGAGGTCGGGGCCGATCCCCGCGGGCTCGCCTGCGGTGAGCGCGAGGACGGGAAGCGGCCGTGGCATCGAAATCAGTCGAGCGGGCGCAGTTCGACGTAGGCCGAATCGCGGATCTGCCGCACCCAGTCCTGGAAGGCTTCTTCGCCCTTGCGCTCGCGGATCGCCTGGCGCGCCAGCAGTTTCTGGCGTTCCTGCGTGACGTCCTGGCTGCGCCGTTCCAGCACCTGGATCAGGTGCCAGCCGAAGGGCGACTGGACCGGCGCGCTGACTTCGCCCGGCTGCAGCGCGTTCATCGCCTTTTCAAACTCGGGAACGGTGTCGCCGGGGTTGATCCAGCCGAGGTCGCCGCCCTTGGCGGCGCTCGCGTCCTCGGAATGCAGACGCGCCAGCTCGTCGAACTTCACGCCGTTGTCGATGCGCTCTTTCAGTTGCAGCAGGCGGGTGCGGGCGTCGGCTTCCGAGGTGAGTTCGTTGGTCTTGATGAGGATGTGGCGCACGTGGGTCTGGGTGACGTTGAGCGCCACGTCGAGTCCGCGCTTGTCGATGAGCCTGAGGATGTGGAAGCCGTTGCTGCTTTTCAAGAGCGGCGCGACCTGGCCCGGTTGCAGCGGTTTCAGCGCATCGGCGAACAGCGCCGGCATCTTGCCGCTGGCG
>DASVPF010000217.1:0-2272 GCA_036382965.1 Thiobacillus sp. | reverse complement strand
GAAGTGCTGGACCCGTTTTACGTGCTGGCCGCGCCGCTCGACGAACTGACTCCCGAAGAACGCAGCGCCCGCCGCGACGACCACGTCGCCCTGGCCCTCTGGGGCGCCTATGAACTGCGCGAATTCTGGCTCGACCGCGGCCAGGGCGTGCGCGCCTAACCCCTAGCCCCCACAAATAATGAACCTCGTCCTTTTCGATCTCGACAATACCCTGCTCGCCGGCGACTCCGACTACGAATGGGGGCAATTCCTCATCGCCCAGGGCGCGGTCGACGGCGCGCACTACGAAACCAAGAACCGCGCCTTCTACGAGGACTACAAAGCGGGGAACCTCGACATCTACGCCTTTCTCGCGTTCGCCCTGCGCCCGCTTGCCACCCACACACGCGCGCAGCTCGACGCCTGGCGCGCCGAATACCTGGAGACGCGCGTCAAGCCGATGATCACCCAGGCGGCGCGCGACCTGGTCAACAAACATCTGAACGAGGCCGACCTCGTCGCCGTCATCACCGCCACCAACAGTTTCGTCACCGCCCCGATCGCGAAGGAATTCGGCATCCCGCACCTGATCGCCACCGAGCCCGAGGAAGTCGATGGCCATTTCACCGGCGAAGTCGCCGGCACGCCCTGTTTCCGCGAGGGCAAGCTCGTCCGCCTCGAACATTTTCTGGAAGCCCAGGGCACGCGGCTGGACTGCCTCAGCTCCAGCCGGTTCTACAGCGATTCGCACAACGACCTGCCGCTGCTGGAAAAAGTCCGCCATCCGGTCGCCGTCGACCCCGACCCCACGCTGCGCGACTTCGCGATGGAAAAGGGCTGGCCGGTGATCTCGCTGCGCCAGCCCACGCAAGGGGACGTGTAATGCAGACTGCGGTTCCGGATCGATTGCCCATGTCCGCCCCCACCACGCTGGCGGAAAGCGTCACCCATCAGCGCGAGGCGCTCGCCAACCTGCTGCGCGAGCCGCTGGCGCTGGCGGCCGAGGCGTGCAGCCGGGCGTGGCCCAGCCGCGCCGGGCTCAACGCCGCGCTGACGCATGCACTGGCCGCGCTGCCCGCATGCAAATATATGTATGCGATGGATACCCGCGCCATTCAGCTCTCCGACAACATCAGCCGCGAGGGCCTGGTCGACATCGATTACGGGCGCGACCGCGCCGACCGTCCCTACATGCGCGAAGCGGTGCCGAACCGGGGTTTCCTGCTGTCGCAGGCCTACATCAGCCTGCGCGCCAAGCGGCCGTCGCTCACCGCGATCCAGATCGTGCGCGACGACGACGGCCAGGTGCTCGGCTTCGTCGGCGCCGACTTCGACCTGCGCGACCTGCCGATCACCGGCAAGCTGTATGACGAACCCAGTTACTGGCGGCAGATCAAGGGCGACCCGGCGATCCGCGGCGCGGTGTTCCACCAGACCCGCAGCGACAGCCAGATGGACCTGCATATCGACACCGTGCTGGGGGTGATCGAGGAACTGATGACCGATCGCGGCATCTTCCACGGCAAGCTGCATTTTTCCAGCAGCCGCGCGACCGTGTGGCTGGTCGACGACCCCTATCGCTACCGCCTGCTCGACATCGATGCGCTGACCGACCCCGACACCTGCCTGATCTACCCGCGCCACGCCTACCCGGCCGACGCGGTGGTGCCCAGGGACAAGATCCGCCCGGTGCTCGACGCCCTGCACGCGCTGCGCTTCATGGACGAGACGTTCTATCTGCGCGCCGGTTCGCTCAACGTCTTCAACGGCATGGTCGGTCTCACCTTCTCGTGCGACGGTTCGCACTACCTGCCGTGGGACGAGTTCCTGAACAAGGGCTACGACTTCTGGGCGCCGGGCAATCTGGCCGGGCAGAGCTGCGCGGTCTGAGCGGCATTCCGCGTCCCATGACGCGGCTTTTTATAAACTGCTGCCGCGCACAGGGTTGAAACACCTGCCCTCCACGGCGGATAATGGCGCATTGCCTCGGGCTGCCTGCTTTGGAAACCTACATCCTCATCCTCATTTCCACGGTGTTCGTGAACAACATCGTGATGGCCAAGATTCTCGGCCTGTGCCCCTTCATGGGCGTGTCGAAAAAACTGGAAGCTGCGATCGGCATGGGCCTGGCGACGACCTTCGTGCTGACGCTGGGATCCGGCGCGAGCTACCTGGTCAACGATTACCTGCTCGGCCCCGATCTGTTCTATCTGCGCACGCTGTCGTTCATCCTGGTGATCGCCGGGATTGTTCAATTTACCGAGATGTTCGTCCAGAAATCCAGCCCGGTGCT
>DASVPF010000216.1:0-3857 GCA_036382965.1 Thiobacillus sp. | reverse complement strand
GGTGGCGAGCTCGCGCGACCAGTCGAGCGACAGGCCCATCGACTGCAGCTGGCCGCGCATGGTGGCGATGTTGGCGTAGGTCCAGGCCGCCGGGTGCACCTTCTCGGCCATGGCCGCGTTTTCCGCCGGCAGGCCGAAGGCGTCCCAGCCCATCGGCTGCATCACGTTGAACCCGCGCATCGCGTGGTAGCGCGCCAGTACGTCGCCGATGGTGTAGTTGCGCACATGTCCCATGTGCAGCTTGCCCGAGGGGTAGGGGAACATCGACAGGCAATAGTATTTGGGACGGTCGGAGGCGTCGCTCGCGCGGTAGGCCTGGCTGGCCGCCCAGCGGGACTGGGCCGCGCGTTCGATTTCGGAGGGAAGGTATTTTTCTTGCATCGCGGCAACCGCACAAAATCAAGGCGGCTGATTATACCCGCCCGCCCGGCCGCCTCGCCTGCCGGACTATGCCGGCGCCGCACGGGAAAAGCCGGGGTTCGCGCAGTCAAGCGCTTGGGCGGGGTTCGGCGCGCGGGTGACAAGCCCTCCCCGCGACGGGTAAAATGCGGTGTTTTCGCTTTCATTCTTACCTCTTCAGGGAGTCCCAGCATGTCCAAGAAGCATCCCGTCATCGCGGTCACGGGTTCATCCGGCGCCGGCACCACCACCGTCAAGCGCGCGTTCGAGCACATTTTCTTCCGTGAAAAGATCAACGCCGCGGTGATCGAAGGCGACAGCTTCCACAGCCTGTCGCGCGTCGACTTCAAGGAAGCCGTGAAGAAAGCCGAAGGCGAAGGCAACATGCACTTCAGCCACTTCGGCCCGCAGGCCAACCACTTCGACAAGCTGGCCGAACTGTTCAAGACCTACGGCAAAACCGGCGGCGGCAAGAAGCGCTACTACATCCACAGCGACGACGAAGCCGCCCAGCACAACCAGCGCCTCAACACCAGCCTCAACCCCGGTGAGTTCACCCCGTGGGAAGACGTGCCCGCCGGCTCCGACGTGCTGTTCTACGAAGGCCTGCACGGCCTGGTGAAAACCGACGACGTCGACGTCGCGCAACACGTCGACCTCGGCATCGGCGTGGTGCCCATCGTCAACCTCGAATGGATCCAGAAGATCCACCGCGACGGCGCCGAGCGCGGCTATTCCGCCGATGTCATCGTCGACACCATCCTGCGCCGCATGCCGGACTACGTGAACTACATCACGCCGCAGTTCTCGCGCACCGACATCAACTTCCAGCGCGTCTCCACCGTCGACACCTCCAACCCCTTCATCTCGCGCGACATCCCCACGCCGGACGAAAGCTTCATCGTGATCCGCTACCGCGAACCCAAGGGCGTCGACTTCCCCTACCTCCTGAACATGATCCCGAATTCCTTCATGTCGCGCCGCAACACCCTGGTGGTGCCGGGCGCCAAGATGGGCTTCGCCATGGAACTGATCCTCGCACCGATCATCCAGGACATGATCGCGAACAAGAATAAGTAAGCAGGTTTTGCTTGAATGAAAAACGGAGCCAATTGGCTCCGTTTTTTTATGGCTGCTCTCTCCCGTAGAGGTCATTTACTTCCGTATTGAAATTGACCGCTATGACCCTGAAGCAGGTATCTGATTTAAACCTTCCAATCATCTTTTTCCGGGTACATATGCCATGCGTCCGAAAGCTGCTGCTCATGAGCCTCACGCTGCCATGCTTCCTGCGCTATCTCATCTCCAGCGTCAGGTTTTCCACGGTTAACATCGATCTCCAAACACCTGAGGCGAACATCAAGCCAACGGCTTTGCAGGTTGATTCGCTCCCATAGCGAATCGAACACTGCATCAGAACTGGCGGCCGCGACGTAGTGCATTTTGCTATAGAGGGCAGCAAATGCGACGGCAATACCCGCAGCCAAGTTGTACTTCGCGACGTAATATACGACTCCTATCAAGACCGCACTGGACAGCAGGCTGACCGAAGAGACGAGTTTTGTTTGTCGCCTCTGGTAATTGAACGTTGGAGATTTGGAATCTGGTTCTTTTCCCCCAAACATTCCGTAAATTTCATGCCATTTCCCTACTTTGAATTTTTTAAAAAAAAAACTATAACCCGCCTTGATTTCTTAAGGCCAACTAAAGAGGCTGCTTTGAAGCGACAGCAATCGGCTAGTGTGGGTAGAAAAATGTCTGTTCCTGGCCGATCTCTGCCCGCTAAACCACTGAAAACCCCACCAACGCAATCTCGTCGCCGTCCTTGACCGGGGCCGATTTCTCGGCGAATTGCTTGTTCACCGTGACATTCAACTTGGGATTGCCGAGCAGCATTTTTTTCCACATCTCGCCGCGCCGCGACAGCATGAACAGCAGACGTTCGACGTCGACGACGTCGGGCGGCAGGGCGATTTCGTCGGCGGCCATGCCGAGGGTTTCGACCAGGTCGCCGAAAAACAGGATTTTCACCATCACGAGCCCTTTATAATTTGTCATTGATCGCCCGATTCTATCCCGTATGTCCGCCCTGCTCGAACACCTGAACCCGGAACAGCGCGCCGCCGTGACGCTGCCGCACGAATCGGCGCTGATCCTGGCGGGCGCCGGCTCCGGCAAGACGCGCGTCCTGACCACCCGCATGGTGTGGCTGATCCAGACCGGCCAGGTGTCGCCGCTGGGCGTGCTGGCGGTGACCTTCACCAACAAGGCGGCGAAGGAGATGCTGACGCGTATCTCGGCGATGCTGCCGATCAACACGCGCGGCATGTGGGTCGGCACTTTCCACGGTCTCGCCAACCGGCTGTTGCGGATCCATTACCGCGAGGCCGGGCTGCCGCAATCGTTCCAGATTCTGGACAGCCAGGACCAGCTGTCGGCGATCAAGCGGCTGCTGAAGGCGATGAATGTCGACACCGAGAAATACGAGCCGAAGAAGCTGCAGGGCTTCATCAACAGCCACAAGGAAGCCGGCCGGCGCGCGCGCGACGCCGAGGCCTACGACGACTACTCGATGCGGCTGGCCGAACTGTTTGAGGCCTACGACGCGCAATGCCAGCGCGAAGGGGTGGCGGATTTTCCCGAGCTGCTGCTGCGCGCCTACGAACTGCTGTACCGCAACGAGCCGCTGCGCGAGCATTACCGCGACCGTTTCAAGCACATCCTGATCGACGAATTCCAGGACACCAACACGCTGCAGTACCGCTGGCTGAAGCTGTTCGCCGGGCCGCACAGCGCGCTGTTCGCAGTCGGCGACGACGACCAGTCGATCTACGCCTTCCGCGGCGCCAACACCGCCAACATGGCCGAATTCGAGCGCGAGTTCGCGCACGGCAACGTCATCAAGCTGGAGCAGAACTACCGTAGCCACGGCCACATCCTCACCGCCGCCAACACCCTGATTTCGCAGAACGCGAACCGCCTCGGCAAGAACCTGTGGACGGCGGAAGGCGAAGGCGAACCGATCCGCGTGTTCGAGGCCTACTCCGACCAGGACGAGGCGAGCTTCGTCGTCGACGAGGTGCGCGCGCTCAACCGCGAGGGGGTGAACCTGTGCGACATGGCGCTGCTGTATCGCTCCAACGCGCAGTCGCGGGTGCTGGAACACGCGCTGTTTTCCGCCAGCGTGCCGTATCGGGTATATGGTGGGCTGCGCTTTTTCGAGCGTCAGGAAATCAAGCACGCGCTCGCCTACCTGCGACTTTTAACCAACCCGGAAGACGACGGCGCATTTTTGCGCGTGGTGAACTTCCCCGCCCGCGGCATCGGTGCGCGCACGCTGGAACAACTGGCCGACGGCGCCGCGCATTCGGGCGCCAGCCTGTGGCAGGCGGCGTGCACCGGCGGCGGCAAGGTCGCCGGCTTCGCCAAACTGATCGAATCCATCAAGCAGGTAACCG
>DASVPF010000215.1:0-5488 GCA_036382965.1 Thiobacillus sp. | reverse complement strand
GATTTTGAGCGATTTGTGCCTTTTCTTGTTTTCCGTCCTTTATAAATCAAGGACTTACAAATTGGCACTAACCATGTCAAGGTGGTGCTCTAACCAGCTGAGCTACGCGCCTAATGCGGGGCGCATCATAACCGAAAGGTCACGCCGCTGTCGAGCCGGCGCGGCTTTTTTTGCTGACTTTCCTCTTTTCCGCGCAGGGGGCGGAACAACATCCAGATGTGCGGCGACCTGCAGGGCAGAGCAGCAGTAATCTTAAATAAAACAAGCGGGGATAGACTACGTTAAAGCCGCGCTGGATAATGAGACCAACAAAGCTTCCGCATACCCTGTACTGTCACCCACCTTCAAAAATATCAAGATGTAATATGTTTCTGTTCTTACAAATGCCTGCCTGTTGAACGGCGGCCAATCATTAAACATAGAGGTTGGATTGTGTTTCCATTCATCGTCATCGCGACGCCCGGCAATCACCGCAACGGCGGTTTCACCCTCCTCGAACTCCTGGTGGTGCTGGTGATTCTGGGCCTGCTGGCGGGCTATGTGGCGCCGAAGTATTTTGCCCAGATCGGCAAGTCGGAGGTGAAGACCGCCAAGGCGCAGATCGTTGCGCTGGAAAAGGCGCTCGATCAATATCGTATCGACACCGGGCACTATCCCAGCACCGAGCAGGGGCTGGCCGCGCTGAACACCAAGCCTGCCGACGAACCGAACTGGGATGGGCCCTACCTGAAAAAGGCGGTGCCCAACGATCCTTGGGGCAAGCCGTACCAATACAAAATCCCGGGCGAACACGGCGAACTGGATATTTTCTCCTTTGGTCGCGACGGCGCGCCAGGCGGCAGCGGCGAAGACGCCGACATCACCAACTGATAAAGCCCACGCCATGCGCTATCGGGTAAAAGCCTTGCGCCCCGGCGCAGGCGTGACGGCAACGACGGTGGAGGCGCTCGACGAGGCGGAGGCCACCGCACGTCTGCAGCGCGAGGGTGCACAGGTGCTCTCCATCGTTGCCGAGCGGGGCAGGTGGATGGCAGCGCGAAACGCGCGCTTTCCGCTGCTGCTGTTCACGCAGGAACTGATCGCGCTGCTGGATGCCGGATTGACGCTGACTGAGGCGCTGGAAACGCTGGGCGAAAAGGAAAGCCGAACCGAGTCGCGTCAGTTGATCGAACGTCTGCTCGCCAGCATGCGCGAGGGGCGCCCGTTTTCGGCGGCGCTGGCCGCGCAGGGCGACGTGTTTCCGCCGCTGTATGCCGCCACCGTGCGCGCGGCGGAAAGCACCGGCGACCTCTCGCCGGCACTCGCCCGCTATGTCGGCTATCAGAACCAGATCGACGCGGTAAAGAAGAAAGTCCTGTCAGCCTCGATTTATCCGATGTTGCTGATCGGCGTCGGCACGCTGGTGATCGGTTTTCTGCTCGGTTACGTGGTGCCGCGTTTTGCCACGGTGTATGCCGACGCCGGGCGCGATCTGCCGTGGATGTCGCAGATGTTGCTGGCCTGGGGCGAGGCGGTCGAGGCCCACGGCGTCTGGATATTGCTGGGGGCGGTGGCTGTCGTGGCCGGTTTCGTCCTGGCGCTGGCGCAGCCCGCCACCCGCGCCGCGCTCACCCGTCTGGCCTGGCGCACGCCGGCGATCGGCACGCATCTGCGCACCTTCGAACTGGCGCGCTTTTACCGCAGCCTCGGCATGCTGCTGGTGGGTGGCATTCCGATCGTCTCCGCGCTCGGCATGGTGTCGGGCCTGCTCTCCGCGCATCTGCGCAGCGGCGCGACGGTGGCGATGGATGCGATGCGCCGCGGCGAATCGATCTCGGCCGCGTTCGCGCACGGCGACCTGACCACGCCGGTCGCCGCACGGCTCTTGCGCGTCGGCGAAAAAAGCGGCCGCATGGGCGAGATGATGGAGCGCATCGCCATCTTCCACGACGAGGAAATGGCGCGCTGGGTGGACTGGTTCACCCGTCTGTTCGAGCCGCTGCTGATGGTGTTCATCGGCCTGACGATCGGCCTGATCGTGGTGCTGCTCTATATGCCGATTTTCGATCTGGCGGGGTCGATCCAGTGAACGCGCCCCAGCCTGCCCTCACCCCTGCCACGCTGGCCAGCCTGCGCCAGGAGGCGCGCGCCGCCGGCCAGGCCGTCATGCTGCGGGTGCAGGAACAATTCGGCCTCGACGCCGATGCCGCCCTGCACCTGCTGGCTGCCCACAGCCATCAGCCTGCCTTCGACATGGCGGCACTGAACGCGCTGGCAGTCGATTTCAGCCAGCTGAGTTTCAGCGAGGCCGCGCGGCGGCATTGCCTGGCCGCACGCGATGCCGATGCGCAACTCTGGCTGCTGCTGACCGACCCGTGGGACGGCGCCAGCCGCGCCTACGCCGCCCATGTGCTGGGGGTGCCGTTCAAAATCGGCCTCGCGCATCCCGCCGATCTGACGGCGCTGCTGGCACGCCACGAAGAAGGCCTGCACGCGATGGAAGGCGTCGGCGGGACCGCCGCGCACGTGGCGCAGGACTCGGGCGCCGAGGCGCTGTCGTTCGCCAGCATTGCCGAGGATGCCAGCCCGGTGGTGCGGCTGGTGCGCTCGACGCTCTACGACGCACTGAAGGCCGGCGCCTCCGACATCCACCTGGAAACCGATACCCGCGGCCTGACGGTGAAATACCGCATCGACGGCGTGCTGACGCACATTGCGCACGCGTCGGGAGTCGAGGTGGCCGAGCAGGCAATCTCCCGGATCAAGGTGATGTCCGAACTCGACATCGCCGAGCGCCGCGTGCCGCAGGACGGCCGCTTCAAGGTGGCAATGCAGGGCCGCGAAGTCGACGTGCGGGTATCGGTCATGCCGAGCGTATTCGGCGAAGACGCGGTGCTGCGGCTTCTGGACCGCCAGGCGCTGTCGGAAGAACTCTCCGGGCTGACGCTGGAAGGCCTGGGCTACGCCGGGGCGACGCTGGCACGTGTCCGCAAGCTGGCGGCCGAGCCCTACGGCATGCTGCTGGTGACCGGGCCCACGGGATCGGGCAAGACCACCACGCTGTACGCGGCAATTTCCGAAATCAACCACGGCCGCGACAAGATCATCACCATCGAAGACCCGGTCGAATACCAGCTGCCGGGCGTGCTGCAGATACCGGTCAACGAGAAGAAGGGGCTCACCTTCGCCCGCGGCCTGCGCTCGATCCTGCGCCACGACCCGGACAAGATCATGGTGGGCGAGATCCGCGATCCGGAGACCGCGCAGATCGCGGTGCAATCGGCGCTCACCGGACACCTGGTGTTCACCACCGTGCACGCCAACAACGTGTTCGACGTCATCGGCCGCTTCATCCACATGGGCGTCGATCCCTACAGCTTCGTCTCCGCGCTCAACGGCATCGTGGCGCAGCGCCTGCTGCGGGTGAATTGCCCGCATTGCGCCGCGGCGGTCACGCCCGCCGACGAATTGCTAGACCTGTCGGGACTGACGGTCGAGAAGACGCGCGATTACCAGTTCCGCCAGGGCAGCGGTTGCGGCCACTGCCGCGGCAGCGGCTATCGCGGCCGTCGCGCAGTGGCCGAAAACCTGCTGCAGACCGACGAGCTGCGCGAGCTGATCGTGGCGCGCGCGCCGATCGGCCAGATCAAGGAAGCCGCCGCGCGCGGCGGCACCCGCAGCCTGCGCGAGGCCGCGCTCGCGCTGGTGAAAACCGGCGATACCACGCTGGAGGAGATCAACCGTGTCACGCTGGTCAGCTGATCGCCTGCGCATCGCGCTTGCCCCCGGCGAGGCCGCGCTGCTGCGCACGCGCGGCACACCCGCCAGCCGCGTGCTCGCCACGGGCGAACGCAGCGCGGCAAGCCTGCTGCCGCTGCTGGACGAGGCGCTCGCCGATCCAGCCTGGCGCAGCCGCGGGGTCGAGGTAGTGCTGTCGCAGCATTTCGTGCGCCACGTGCTGACGCCGCCCCCCTGCAAGGCGCTCGCGCGCGCAGAGGAACTCGCGTTGGTGGCATCCAGCCTGCGCGAGATTTATGGCGACGAAGCCCAGCGCTGGAACGTGCAGGTCATCAGTCAGCCGCCGCGGTTCGGCCTGGTCGGCGCTGCAGTGGACGCCGCGTTCACCCAGCAGCTCGACGCGCTGCTGGCGCGTCACGGTTTTCGCGACGTGACGATACGCCCGCTCGCCAGTTTCGCCGCGCGGCGTTTGCCGCGGAAATTTGCAGGCTGGTGGGTTCTGGCCGAGCCCGGCTGGCTGAGCCTGTTCGGCGGTGCGCACGGCGTCTGGCAGCACATTGCCGGCCAGCCGATCGACGCGCACTGGGCGGCCACATTACCCGACCTGATCGAGCGTGAAGCCGGATTGACGACGCTGGCCCTTCCGTCTGCCGTCTGGGTACAGGCCGTGGGCGCGGGAACGATGGCAAAACCGGATTCTGCAAACGCACACTGGCAGATTCTTCCGCACGACTCCGAGGCCCGCGGCGCACTGGCGCTGGCGGGGATATAACGATGGCACGGCTGGATTTCGATTTTCATGCGCAGCCGTCACGCCCCGGCATGCTGGCTATCGGGTTGGCGCTGGCCGGCGTAACGGCCCTGGCCTGGTCGTGGATGAATTTGCAGGCGGTGCGCGCGACCGAGGCAGGATTGACGATGCGGATCGCCGCGCTCCAGAAGTCTCCGGCACATCCGGTGGTCAAGCCCGCTACGCGCGCGGATGACGCAGCACGGGTCACCCGCGCACGCGTCGCGGCACAACTGGCCTACTCCTGGCAACCGGCGTTCGATGCGCTGGCTGCTGCACATAGCGGCAAGATCGCGCTGGTCTCGCTCGATGCGGTGCAGGCCAACGCGAAACTGAAGCTGGTGGCCGAAGCGCGGCAACTGGCGGACGCAATCGCCTACATCAACGTGCTGCAACAGCAGCCCGGCGTCCGCCGTGTCGAACTCCTGCAGCACGAAGTACAGGCCGACGACGCGCAGAAACCGCTGCGCGTCACCATCCTGGTGGAGCTGCGCCCATGACCGCCTGGCTGTGGCAGCTGCGGCAAGCGGCGCGCCGCGTGGGGATCGGCGGCCTGGTCGGACTGGGCTTGCTGGTGACCGCGTTGCTGCTGCACGTGTTCCAGGTCGGGGCGCACCAGCAGACGGTCCGTGCGCAGCAGGCCCGGCTGGCGGCACTGCAGGAAACGGCGGTCCGGCGCGCGGCGACGCCGGCCCCGCCGCCCCCCCTCAACCCCTTGGCCCTATTGCCGCCGACAGGAGAGGCATCCCGCCTCATCGGCGAAGTGGAACGCCTGGCACGCGCGCATGGACTGGCGCTGCCGCGCGGCCAGTACAGCGTGTCGCCGCTGACAGGGACCTCGCTCCAGCGTTGGCAACTGGTGCTCCCGGTGGTGGGGTCCTATCCGGCCCTGCATGCGTTTATTGCGACGTACCGGTCGAGCAGGCGCCGGGTGAGCGCCGGCGCCAGCAGCGCGTCGCCGCGCGCGACCACGCCGACGGC
>DASVPF010000214.1:0-4004 GCA_036382965.1 Thiobacillus sp. | reverse complement strand
GGGAGGAATTTCCCGCCGGCGCCGCCGTTGGGGGCTACGGTATGAATGGCCTTAAGCTCGCCCAGTTCGTGGTAGGGCACTTGTTGGTCCAGCATGTGATAGACGGCGGTCAGGATCTTGTGCGCCACCGCCACGGCAGCGCGTTTGTATCCCCGCCGCGCCTTCAGGCGAAAAAACTTCTCGCGCAGATAACTGCCCTTTTTACGGGATGCGGCCAGAGCAGCCTCCACCAAAGCGGTCTTCAGATACACGTTGCCCTTGGTGACTCGTCCACTGCGGCGCTTGCCCGCCGATTCGTGATTGCCCGGCGACACCCCAGCCCACGCCGCGATCTTCGAGGCCGACGGAAACACGCTCATATCGACGCCAAGTTCTGCGATGATGATGGCCGCCAGCGTGCCGTCCACTCCGGGAATCTCCCGCAGTCGCGCTTCCTGCTCCCGATACGGCTCCAGTCTCTGTTGCAGGTGCGCTTCCAGTTGCGCCAGGTCTTCTTCCACCGCCTGCAAGCGCTTCAGTTGCAATCGCAACAGGTAACGGTGATGTTCCTCCACCTTTCCTTCCAACGCCAATTCCAGTTGGGGAAGCTTCTCGCGCAGTCTCCCCTTGGCCAATTCCGCCATCGCCGCCGGCGTCGCTTCTCCGGCCACCAGCGCCGCCACCATCAATTGCCCCGAAACCCCGAAGACATCGCTGGCCACACTGGCCAGTTTGATGTTGGCCGTCTCCAGTACTTTCAACAAACGGTTGCGTTCCGCGCTCTGGCTCTCCACCAACTTGCGCCGGTAGCGGGTCAGATCGCGTAGTTCGCGAATCGCTGGCGGCGGTACGAAACTGGCCTTCATCAGTCCATGCACCTTGGCGCGCAGGATGAACATGGACAGCCGCTTCAGCACGCCGGGCAGGATGTCGCCCGAGAGTTGCAGGCAATAGTCCTCGCCCTGCCGCCACATCAGGAAATTGCCGAGCAGACGGCCCTTGGGGCTGCAGTAGCCGCTCCACTGCGCGGCATCGGCATGCAGGCTGCGCACGTCGTTGGTGAGCTGGCCCTGCAGGAAGGTGACGGTGTCCTCGCCACGAAACGCAATGACGCCGAGTTGCGATAAATCCGCCACAATGGTGCTATCCGCAGCCGCAGCGCGTTCGGCCGCCGGGTCGCCATAGTGCAGCACGGTGCCGTTTTCGATAGCCGCGCCTTGGGATTGCAGAAAGATTTTCCAGGATTCGATCACGATGCGGTCCAGTCAAAAGAAGTGATGCGATGAAGCCCAAAAGTGTACACGCTGATGCGCGAGATTGAACTCAAACCCTCACGCCTGTTGGGGCTGTTGCTGATTGGCATGGCGGCGCTCGCGCTGCTCGCCGTCTATCTTGCGGCTTTGCCGGGTGTCCTCCGGCTGGCACTGGGCGCCGCCGTCATCGGCTTGAGTGTATGGGGCGGGCGGCGGGCGCTGCCGGTAACCCGCCTCCGCATTGCGGCGGACGGCCGGCTGCAGTGCCGGGACGATACGGCCGAATGGCGTGATGCCGAGGTAATGGGTGACAGCTTTGTTGCGACCGGCTTGATCGTGCTGCGTTATCGCACGACGGATAAGCGCGTGCGCTGTCTGACCTTGTTGCCCGGCAGCGCGGACGCCGACGACTTGCGCCGCCTCAGGGTGTCGCTGCGCTGGGCACGCCGCACACGCTCGGACACAGCGTCCCCGGACGCGGGTTGAGCACGGTGTTGCCGGCGATCGGCAGCGTCTCGGGGTAGTCGCGGCTGTAGTGCAGGCCGCGGCTTTCCTGCCGCAACTGGGCGCAGCGGATGATGAGGTCGGCGCTCTGCACCAGATTGCGCAGTTCGATCAGATCGTTGCTGACGCGGAAATTGCGGTAGAACTCGTCGATCTCGGCATTCAGCAGGCGGATGCGGTGCGCCGCGCGCGCCAGCCGCTTGTTGGTGCGCACGATGCCGACGTAATCCCACATGAAGCGGCGCAGTTCCTCCCAGTTATGCGAGATCACTACTTCCTCGTCCGGGTCGGTGACGCGCGAGGCGTCCCATGGCGGCAGGTCGAGCGCGGGGGCGGGCGATGTGGCCAGAATGTCGGCGGCGGCGGCGTGGCCGAACACCAGGCATTCCAGCAGCGAATTCGATGCCAGCCGGTTGGCGCCGTGCAGGCCGGTGAAGGTGACTTCGCCCACCGCATGCAGGTTGCACAGGTCGGTGCGCGCATGGATGTCGGTGACGACGCCGCCGCAGGTGTAGTGCGCGGCCGGTACCACCGGAATCGGCTGGGAGGTGATGTCGATGCCGAGTTCGAGGCAGCGGCGGTAGATCGTGGGGAAATGTTCGCGCACGAAATCGGCCGGCTTGTGGCTGATGTCGAGATAGACGCAATCGAGGCCGCGTTTCTTCATCTCGAAGTCGATCGCGCGCGCTACCACGTCGCGCGGCGCGAGTTCGGCGCGCTCGTCGTGATAGTGCATGAAGCGGCTGCCGTCGGGCAGCAGCAAATGCCCGCCTTCGCCGCGTACCGCCTCGCTGATGAGGAAGGATTTGGCGTGCGGGTGGTACAGGCAGGTGGGGTGGAATTGCACGAATTCCAGGTTGGCCACGCGGCAGCCGGCGCGCCACGCCATCGCGATGCCGTCGCCGGTCGCGGTGTCGGGGTTGGTCGTGTAAAGATAGACCTTGCCGGCGCCGCCGGTGGCCAGCACGGTGTGGCCGGCGGCAAAGGTCTCGACCTCGCCGCTGCCCTTGTTCAGCGCATACGCGCCATGGATCTGCCGCTCCTGCCCGCCGGCGCGTTTGCCGGTGATGAGGTCGATGGCGACGTGCTGCTCGAAGGTGTCGATATTGGGATGGGCGCGCACGCGGTCGAGCAGGCTGGTCTGCACCGCGTGGCCGGTGGCGTCGGCTGCGTGCACCACGCGGCGCCTGGAGTGGCCGCCCTCGCGCGCCAGATGCAGGCCGCCGGGCGCCTGCGGGTCGGGCGTAAAGGCGACGCCGTTGGCGGTCAGCCAGGCGATCATGTCGCGCGCCCGGCTCGCCACCAGCCGGGTGACCGCCTCGTCGCACAGGCCGGCGCCGGCGACCAGGGTGTCGTGCACATGCGCCTCGACCGAGTCGCCGCTGTCGACTGCCGCCGCAATCCCGCCCTGCGCCCAGTCGCTGGCGCCGTCGGTCATCTGGCGCTTGGTGACAATGGCGACGCGGCGCTGGTCGGCGACCTTCAGCGCGGTGGTCAGCGCGGCGAGGCCGCTGCCGAGGATGAGGACGTCGTGTCTGTGCATGGTGGTTGGGCGATGATAGCAGGCTTGCGCCGTGCCAGAATAACCCCGTTCCGGATGAACTTTTTTGAGCCGAACCGCTCACACGTTCCGGAAGGTGCGGTCACGTATACTTTCAACACAAACAAAAATGCAGTAGGGAGATATGTCGGACCGCGAACTGGATCAGGTGTTGGTCGAACGCGCCCAGCAGGGTGACAAGCGCGCTTTCGAGCTGTTGGTGAGCAAATATCACCGCAAGCTCGGGCGGCTGTTGTCGCGCATGGTGCGCGACTCGGCAGAGGTGGAAGATATTACGCAGGAAGCTTTTATCAAGGCCTATCGCGCGCTGCCTGGATTCCGTGGCGAGAGTGCCTTTTACACCTGGCTGTACCGCATTGCCGTGAATACCGCCAAGAATTACCTGGTCGCGCACAAGCGCATGCCGGTGTCGAGCGATGTGCTGGCGGAAGATGCGGAGAATTACGAGGATGGAGACCTGCTGCGCGACATTGCGACGCCGGATGCGGAACTCCAGACCAAACAGATCGCCAAAGCAGTCAATGAGGCGGTCGATGCGCTGCCCGAGGAATTGAGGACAGCCATCACGCTGCGCGAGATCGAAGGCATGAGTTACGAGGAGATCGCGCAGATGATGGACTGCCCGATCGGTACCGTCCGCTCGCGGATTTTCCGTGCGCGCGAGGCCATCGCCGAAAAGATACGCCCGATGCTGGGCACCAGTCAGG
>DASVPF010000213.1:0-1764 GCA_036382965.1 Thiobacillus sp. | reverse complement strand
AAATTCAGCACCAGCCGGTTGATCTCGCCGCGCAGGCCGACGATGGAAATGCCGGCCTGCCAGCGCGGCCAGATGCCGCCCGCGGCGATCAGCAGCGACAGGGGCAGCAGCGTTTTAAGCAGCAGTTGCTGCGCGAGGTCGGGCGACATGACATGGAATGCGGACGGACGGGGCGTCAATCATAACGCCCCCTGCTGCGCGGCCGGGCGGCCGCGCAAGACAAGAGAAGATCAGGTGCGCGAGGCGGGCGTGTAGGGCTCGGTGTGCTGCGCGATACTGCCGGATTCCAGCCACTGCTTGATGCGGGTGGCATCGCCGGCGCGGCGGTTGTTACCCGTGGCGTCGAGCAGCACGATGATGACGTCGCGCTGAGCTACCTGTGCCTGCATCAGCAGGCAATGTCCGGCCTCGTTGATGAAGCCGGTTTTCGACAGGCCGATGTGCCAGTCTTCCGCGCGGGTGAAGCGATTGGTGTTGTTGAACGCCACGGTGCGGTAATAGACCCTGGACTTGTGGCGTTTCTTCAGTACCACGCGCTGGGTGCCGAGCGTATATTGACCGGTGCTGGTGATCTGGCGAATTTCGGGATAGTTCTGATAGGCGTAATCGGCGAGCTTGGCGAGGTCGAGCGCGGTCGAGCGGTTGCTGCTCGACAGGCCGGTGGGTTCGACGTAGACGGTGTCGTTCATGCCCAACGTGTGCGCCATGAGGTTCATCTTGTCGACAAAGCGATTCAGCCCGCCCGGATAGGTGCGCCCCAACGCGTGCGCCGCGCGGTTGTCGGACGCGATCAGCGCCAGATGCAGCAGCTGGCCGCGCGTGTAGGTGGCGCCGATGGCGAGCCGCGAGCCGGTGCCGCGAATGGTGTCGCGGTCGGCGGCGGTGAGGGTGATGCGTTCGTCCGGCGGCAGGCCGGCTTCGATCACCAGCATCGCCGTCATCAGTTTGGTGATCGAAGCGATCGGCGTTTGCAGGGTGGCGTTTTTGGCCAGCAGCGGCTGGCCGCTCGCCTGGTCGTACACCAGCACCGATTGTGCGCTCAGTTCCGGCATGGCTGCATCGGGCGCAGGTTGCGGAGTCGTCGTCGGCGTGCCGAGCTGGTTGCTCCATTGCAGGGACGTGCGGCCATCGAGCGCGGTGGCGCCGGTGCTTACGCACAACAACATCAATCCGGTCAGAACAGCTTTCATAGTGTTTGCTTTAATGAGGAGCAATCGAAATTTACCAGCTAGTACGCATTACGGACACAGCAACTAAAACTTGAAAACAACAGTTCATGGAAATGGTCCGATTATTTTACGTCCGTAATTGACGGTGTAGCAAGATTCATTATATATAGCAATGACATGCGACAACTTCCGAATAATTTACTAAAGAAAGCGGAGCTAACGGCCGGTCTCTGTGCCCCCGGGGTGGTGGCGGAGGCGCTGGAACAGCTGATGCGCGGTGACGCCGGACAGGCGGAACTGGCCGCGTGCGTGCGCTACGATCCGGTGCTGGCCCTGCGCCTGCGTCTCTTGCCCACCGATTTCAGTTTAGCTCAGCCGGACCTGTTGCGCGCGCTGCTGCTGGCCGCGCCGGTCGCGGCAGGCGTGGCGCAGGCGGCCTATGCCGCACGCTGGCGCCAATCGATCGGGGTCGCACATCTGGCGCATGCGCTGGTGCTGCGCTCCGGGGTGGCGGATGCCGAAGTATTGTACAATACCCCACTTCACCCGTATACCGAGGCCTTAATGTCTGCGGTTCCCAAGGCAGACCCCAAAT
>DASVPF010000212.1:0-1509 GCA_036382965.1 Thiobacillus sp. | reverse complement strand
AGGGCGGCCCGACGTTCGCGCACTCAAGCTCATGCTGCTGATCCCGCTCGCCTGGAGCGTGACGGAATGGAGTCGCGGCTGGATCTTCACCGGTTTCCCCTGGCTGGTCATGGGCTACTCGCAGGTGCCCAACGGTCCGCTGGCAGGCTATGCGCCGCTGGTCGGCGTGTACGGCATTTCGTTTCTGCTCTCGCTGGTCGCAGGCCTGCTGGCGTGGGGGGCGACGGCGCGCGGCCCGCTGGCGCCGCGCCTCTGGGCGGCGGCGGCGATCGTGGCGCTGGGCGTCGGCGGCCAGGTCCTGCATGGCATCCCGTGGACCACGCCAGACGGCGCGCCGACATCGGTGGCACTGCTGCAGGGCAACATCCCGCAGGACATGAAATGGCAGCCGGAAAAAACCCGCGCCACGCTGGAAACCTATCTGCGCATGGCCGCCGCGTCGCCCGCACAACTCATCGTGCTGCCGGAAACCGCGCTGCCGCTGTTTGAATCCGAGCTCCCCGGCTCGTATCGCGATGCGCTGACTGCCCTCGGCCGGCACCACGGCGGCGACGTGCTGACGGGTTTGCCCACCGGCTCGCCCTATGGCGCCTACTACAATAGCGTCATCAGCTTCGGCAGCGCGCCCAGCCAGCGCTACAACAAGGTCCATCTGGTGCCGTTCGGCGAGTACATTCCGCTGAAAGCCGTGTGGGGCTGGGTGATCGAGGTGCTGCACATTCCGCTGTCGGATTTTGCGCGCGGCGCCATCGACCAGCGCCCGCTCGCCATCGGCGGCCAGCGGGTGGCGGCCGACATCTGTTACGAGGATGCGTTCGGCGAGGAAATCATCCGCCAGCTGCCGGCGGCGAGCGTGCTGGTGAACGTGAGCAATCTGGCGTGGTTCGGCGATTCGTTCGCGCCCTGGCAGCACGCGCAGATGTCGCAGATGCGTGCGCTGGAAAGCGGACGCATGATGCTGCGCGCGACCAATACCGGCGTCACCGCGATCATCGATGCGCACGGCCATCTGCTCGCCAGCCTGCCGCTCTTCACCGCCGGCAGTCTCTCCGGCGAAATCCAGGGCTATGCCGGCAGCACGCCGTATGTGCGCTGGGGCAATGCCCCGGTGCTGGTGCTGTGGGGCGTGCTCGGGGCAGGGTTACTGATGGCGGGGCTCAGGCGGCAGCCCTGATCCGCGTTGCGTTGCGGCCGCCGCGCTTGGCTTCCAGCAAGGCGGCGTCGGCGCGTGCCAGCGCCTCGTTTTCTTCCTTGTCGTCGCGGCTATACTCGGACAGGCCGCCACTCCACGACAGCCGTTGTGTCACGCCGGGGATGAGTTCCACGCTTTCCGGCATGTTGGTGCGCAAACGATCGGCGAGTTCCTGCGCGCGATCGAGCGGGGTAAAGGGAAACAGCACGGCCAGGCTCAAGGGCGGCACGGGCCAGAGGTCGAACGGGGCGAAGCCGGCGACGGCCAGTGCCCCGGCCGCGAGGCTGGCCAGCAATAAAGGGAAAGGCACGCGCTGC
>DASVPF010000211.1:0-9931 GCA_036382965.1 Thiobacillus sp. | reverse complement strand
CCCACCGCCAATGACCGAAGCCGTTCCGCCTGCCACCGCGGAGCCGATCACGCCGAAGCGCGACGTGTAGGGCAAGGCCGCTTCAAAGAAACCCGCCGAGTAGGCGCCCTGCTTGCACGCCCCGCCCGACGCCGAGGCGCTGATGCATCCCACCGCCGCGTGCAGGGCAATCTTGCCCAAACTGCCGTCCGCCATGCCATAGGCCTCCCCTATCTCTCCCACTCCGTAGAATAAGCCTGCGCTCAGCGCGCCGCCCAGGGCCCCCTTTTCCGTGCCGGTGGCGATGTAGCCCGATAGTGCGCCGCTGGTGGTCAATGCGGCAAACGCACAGCGCCGGGGTCAGGTCTTTCAATATCACATTCTTTTTGGCTGAATACGCCAATGAAAGACCTTGTATCCATCTTGCTCCTGTCTTGCACGTCGACCCTGTTTCCCTGTCGAGCCTGGATCAGTCCGGCTGCGCAGCGGCAAACAGCCGGAAGAAGTTCTGCGTGGTGGCCTCGCCCACCGCTTCGGCGGTAATGCCGCGTACCCGCGCGATCTCCTCTGCCACGTGCTTCACGTACCCCGGCTGGTTGGTCTGCCCGCGATGCGGCACCGGCGCCAGATACGGCGAGTCGGTTTCGATCAGCATGCGATTGAGCGGGATGGCCGCCGCCACCTCGCGCAGGGCGGCGGCATTCTTGAACGTGACGATGCCGGAAAACGAGATGTAAAAACCCAGCTCGATGGCGGCTTCGGCCACCGCCCGGCTTTCGGTGAAGCAGTGCATCACGCCGCCCGCCTCGCCCGCGTTTTCCTCGCGCATGATGCGCAGCGTGTCGTCGGCCGCGGCACGGGTGTGGATGACCAAGGGCTTGCCGCAGGTGCGCGCGGCGCGGATATGGGTGCGAAAACGCTCGCGCTGCCACTCGATGTCGCCGGTCAGGCGGAAGTAGTCCAGCCCCGTCTCGCCGATCGCCACCACCTTCGGGTGATTGGCCAGCGCGACCAGTTCGTTCACCGTCGGCTCGGTGCAGTCCTCGTGGTCCGGATGCACCCCGACCGAGGCGTACACGTTCGGATAGGTCTCGGCCAGGGCGAGAATCTCGGGGAATTTTTCCAGTTCCACGCCGATGCATAGCGCGTGGCTCACCTGGTTGGCCGCCATGAGCCCGAACACCTCGGGCAGCTTGCCGGCGAGGTCGGGGAAATTGATGTGGCAGTGGGAATCGATGTACATGCGGCTTTGGTAACGCCGCAGACGGCGTTACATGGTGTGGGTCGGTCGCACCGATTTTAACGAACCGCCGAGCAAACCTTCAATCTTGTTTTGCGCCGCCTTGCCGCTTTCGTTGAACGCGAACTGCACCCCCACGCCCTGGGTGCGGCTGCCGTGTGCGCCCGCGGGCGTCACCCAGATCACCTTGCCGGATACCGGCAGCTTGGCGGGGTCGTCCATCAGTGTCAGCAGCATGAAGACTTCCTCGCCCATCTTGTAGCTCTTGTTGGTGGGAATGAACAGGCCGCCGCCCTTGATGAAAGGCATGTAGGCCGCGAACAGCGCGGACTTTTCCTTGATCGACAGGGACAGCACGCCGGGGCGGACCTGTCCTGTGGTGTCATTGGCTGCAACTGCTGTGTTCATGGTCGTGCCTCAATCAAATAAGTGCCGGTACTGGATCAGCCAAGCCTGCAACTGCAAGGACCGGTTGAGCGGATGCGCCAGCGTCCTGCCTTCGTTCGCCTGCGTTCTGGCGAGCGCCAGCAGCTTCGCCAGATCGGCCCGCTTTCCCAGTTGCGCCAGCGCCTCGGCAAAATCGCGGTTGAACTGCACGCTGCCCTGCAACTTCACCGCCAGCAAATCGCCCAGCCACTTGTAGACGACGTTGTGCCAGGCCTGCGGTCCGACCGCTTTCCAGCGCTCGCCCAGCGTCACCGGGTCGAGCTGGTCGGGGCGCGCCAGCCCTTGCAGCACGCTGCGGCGTTCGTCCAGATCGCCGCTGTCGGTCCAGCGCTGCGCGTCGAGCGGCGTGCCGCCGGCAAGCGCCAGCAGATTCATCGCGTCATCCACACCCTGTCCGGTCAGCCATTGTGCTGCCAAGTCGACGGGCGGCAGGCCGATGTCGATGCGGGTGCAGCGGCTGCGGATGGTCGGCAAGAGACGCCGCGGCTGATCCGACACCAGCACGAATACAGTATTTAACGGCGGTTCCTCCAGTACCTTTAACAGCGCATTGGCTGCCGCCAGGTTGAGGCTGTCCGCCGGATCGACCAGCACCACCCGACACCCCGCGCGATAGGTCGAAAGCCGGACGAAATCGACCGCCTCGCGCGCCTGCTCGACCTCGATGGCCGTGGCCATGCGGGTTTCGCCTTCCTTGCCGGTTTTCTCCTGCAGGGTGACGAGGCGGAAATCCGGATGCGTGCCCATCGCGAACCAGTGGCAGGCCGAGCACTGGCCGCAGGCGGCGCCGTCGGCCCGCGGCGTTTCGCACAGTAGGGCCTGCGCCCACGCCTGCGCCAGCGCGCCCTTGCCGACCCCGCGCGGCCCCGCCAGCAGCAGGGTCTGCGCCGGACGCGACCGCGTCGGCAGCAGGCGCTGCCAGGTCGACTCCAGCCAGGGATAGGGTGCGCTCACGCCAGTTCCTGCAACAGCCGGCCGATTTCGGCCTGCAATTCGGCGATGCCGTGGCGCGCATCCAGCACGCGGATGCGCGCGGGTTCGGCGTGCGCACGATCGAGATAGGCGTTGCGCACACGGTTGAAAAAGCTGTCGGCCTCGCGCTCGAAACGGTCGGCGGCGCGCGCGGCCGAGCGGCGCGCTTCGGCCACCTCGGACGGCACGTCGAACAGCAGGGTGAGGTCGGGGGCGAAGCCGCGCTGCACCCAGGTTTCGAGCGCGGCGATGCGCTCGACTGCGATGCCGCGCCCGCCGCACTGATAGGCGTAGCTGGCATCGGTGAAGCGGTCGGACACCACCCATGCGCCGCGCGCCAGCGCCGGCAGGATCAGGCTGGCCAGGTGTTCCTGGCGCGCGGCGAACATCAAGAGAAGTTCAGTATCGGCATCCATGTCGCGATGCAGCAGCAGTTCGCGCAGGGTTTCGCCGAGCGGCGTGCCGCCGGGTTCGCGGGTGACGACGACGTCCCGGCCCTGCCGGCGCAGCCAGTCGGCGACAAACCCGAGATGCGTGCTCTTGCCGGCGCCGTCGACGCCTTCGAGGGTGATGAATTTGCCGGGGTTTGTCATCGTCGTTGGTAACGGTTCACCGCACGGTTGTGCGCGGCGAGATTATTGGAAAACACATGGGTGCCGTCGCCACATGCGACAAAATACAGCGCATCGGTTTTGGCCGGATGGAGCGCAGCCTGGATCGCCGCCTCGCTCGGCATGGCAATCGGGGTGGGCGGCAGTCCCGCACGGGTGTAGGTGTTGTACGGCGTATCGCGCTGCAGGTCGATCTTGCGCAGGTTGCCGTCGAAGCGCTCGCCCAGTCCGTAGATCACCGTCGGATCGGTTTGCAGGCGCATCCCGAGCCGGAGCCGGTTGAGGAACACGCCGGCTATCAGCGGGCGCTCGGACGCCGCACCGGTCTCCTTTTCCACGATCGACGCCATGATCAGCGCTTCGTACGGCGTCCGGTACGGCAGGCCCGCGGCGCGGGTTTCCCAGGCCGCCATGAGTTTTGCACGTTGCAGGCGGTAGGCGCGGCGCAATACCTGGATGTCCGACGTGTGCGGCGCGTAAAAATAGGTGTCGGGAAACAGCAGGCCTTCGGGATGGGCTTCTTCCGCCCCGATGGCCTGCAGCACTTCGGCATCACTCATCCCGGCGCTGTCGTTCTTCAGCAGGGGCTGCGCGGCCAGGACGGCGCGCACCTCGCGCCAGTTCCAGCCGTCGATGAATTGAACCAGCGCCAGCGAGACCTCGCCGCGCTCGAGCTTGGCATAGAGTTCCAGCGGCGTGAGCGGCTTGTCGAGCGTGTAGATGCCGGCCTTGAGCGTTCCGCCCTTGCCCAGCACGCGTCCGAGCAGCCAGAACACCTGCGCATTGCCGACCACGCCTTCACGCGCCAGCGTCGCGCTCAAGCCTCGCAACTGGGTACCCGGCGCCACGTTGAAGGTCTTCGGCAGCGGCTCGATGCGCAGGGGCCGGTTGCCATACCAGGCCAGTCCGCCTGCCCCCGCCAGCGCGGCCAGGCCGGCGAGCACCGTCAATCGCTTAATCCACTTCTTCATACAAGGCCATGTTCAAAGTTTCGGTCCAGCCCGCGGGCGGCCAGGTCGCGTCGTCGAGGCGGGCCACCCGGCGCACGCCGATGACGCTGTTGCAGATCATCACTTCATCGGCAGCGAGTATAGCGGCTGGCGTCACCCGGCCGATATGTGTGGCGACGCCGAGGCGCGTCGCGGCGCGCAGCAGACGCGTTCGGGCCACGCCCGCCACGCCGCATTCGCGCAGATCCGGGGTGAACAGTTCGCCGTCCTTCACGACCAGCAGATTGCTCGACACCCCGCCGATCGCCGCGCCGCTGTCGTCGCACAGCAGCCCCTCGAAAATCGCCGGGTCGTCCCACTCGGCGCGCGCCAGCACGTTCTCCAGCCGGTTCAGGTGCTTGACCCCCGCCAGCCGGGGCTGGCGCGCCAGACGCAGCGTGCACCAGCGCGCGGCGATGTCGACCGGCGCCGCGGTCTGCGCGTAAACCGGCAGCGGCGCCGACAGCACGATGCGGGTGCCCGTCTGGCTCGCGGGCGGCGCGTAGCCGCGGGTGCCGATGCCACGCGTAAGCACGATCTTGACCACGCCCTCCCCGGCTTCGGCCACCCGGCAGACGTCGGCATGCAACTCGGCCGCGTCGGGGCACGCCAGCCCCAGCGCGGCACAGTCGGCCGCCAGCTTGGCGACATGATCGCGCCACCACAGCGGCTCGCCGGTATGCGTGCGCAGCGTGCGGAATACGCCGTCGCCGTAAGCCAGGCCGCGATCGAGCGCGCTGACGGTATCCGTCGGATTGCCGTTGACGAGGATCATGCCACGTCCAATGCACGCAAGAGGCCGCGTGCCTTGGCCCGGGTTTCGTCGAGTTCGCGCGTGGCAACGGAATCGGCCACGATGCCGGCACCGGCGCGAAAGCTCAGCGCGCGTCCGCGCAGCAGAAAACTGCGGATCAGGATGTTGAAATCGAAACTGCCGTCGCGGTTGACGTAGCCGACGCTGCCGGTGTAGCTGCGGCGTGGCGTCTGCTCGAGTTCGTGAATGATCTGCATGGTGCGCACCTTGGGACAGCCGGTAATGGTGCCGCCGGGAAACACTGCGCGCAAGGCGTCGAACACGCGCATTCCCTCGCGCAGCCGCCCGCAGATCGTGGATTCGATGTGGTGCACGTGGCGATAGCTGGCGATGTCCATCAGCGCCGCCACCTTCACGCTGCCGGGTTCGCACACCCGCCCGAGGTCGTTGCGCTCCAGATCGACCAGCATGACGTGCTCGGCGCGTTCCTTGGGATGCGCCTGCAGGCGCGCACGTAGCGCCGCGTCTTGCGCCGCGTCCTCGCTTCGGGGGTGCGTCCCGGCGATCGGACGGGTTTCGAGCCGGCCGTCGCCGCCGAGGCGGACCAGTCGCTCGGGCGACGAACTCACGATGGCCCAGTCCTCCATCTGCAGCAGTGCGGAAAACGGCGCCGGGTTCTTCTGCATCAGCCGCGCCAGCAGCGATGCTGGGACAAGCGGCGCCGCGAAATCGGCCTGCCAGCCGCGCGACAGGTTGACCTGGAACACGTCGCCGGCGCGGATATAGTCGTGGATGCGCGCAACGCCTGCCAGGAAGGCCGCGGAGTCGTCTTCGTGCAGGGTGAACAGTTCCGGCAAGGCGGGGACAGGCGGCAAGACCCGCGCCAGGTCGTCCGCCATGGCGTCGAGCAGCGTGTGCTGCCCGGCTTCCGCCACCAGCACGCAACGCCCGCTGCCACGCTCGAACAGGATGGCCGCCGGAATGCGGGCCAGCCAGGCAAGGGGGAAAGCGGCGTCATCGGGCAAGCCCACGCTGGGCTCGAACAGTCCGCCCAGTTCGTACGCGAACGCGCATAGCCAGCCGCCGGTAAACGGCAGGCCATGGTCGGAGCGGGGCGATTGCACGGGCCGCAGCTGCATCGCCGGATGCGCCTGCAATCCGTGCACGCCGTCGGCGATGCCGATGCGCGCGATGTCCTGCGGAAAAGCAAACAGCACGTCCCAGCCGGCATCGCCGCTACTCAGAAACAGGCCGGGATAACGCTGCGGATCGGACGCCTGCAGCCGGACCAGATCAGGCCGCAGCGCGTCGGACTGGTGCGGCCATTCCCGGATGTCCGGCGTGCTCAAGGCAATTGCGCGCCGAGGCTCAGACGCGCTTGAAAACCAGCGAACCGTTGGTGCCGCCGAAGCCGAAGTTGTTCTTGAGCGCAACGTCGATCTTCAGGTCACGCGCGGTGTTGGCGCAGTAATCGAGATCGCATTCCGGATCTTGCGAAAAGATATTGATGGTCGGCGGCGACAGCTGGTAATGCAGCGCCAGCACGGTGAACACCGATTCCACGCCACCGGCGCCGCCCAGCAGGTGGCCGGTCATCGACTTGGTCGAGTTGACGACGGTCTTGTAGGCCGCATCGCCCAGGGCGAGCTTGATCGCGTCGGTTTCGTTCTTGTCGCCGAGTGGCGTCGAGGTGCCGTGCGCGTTGATGTAGTTGATCTGGTCGGGATTCACGCCGGCGTCGCGCATCGCGTTCTGCATCGCGCGCCGCGGCCCGTCGGTGCTCGGTGCCGTCATGTGGTAGGCGTCGCCGCTCATGCCGAAGCCCGCCACCTCGGCGTAGATCCTGGCGCCGCGCGCCCTGGCGTGCTCGTACTCTTCCAGCACCAGTACCCCGGCACCCTCGCCCAGCACAAAGCCGTCGCGATCCTTGTCCCACGGGCGGCTGGCGGTGGCGGGGTCGTCGTTGCGGGTGGACAGCGCGCGCGATGCGGCAAACCCGCCCACGCCCAAAGGCGAGGTTGCACACTCGGCGCCGCCGGCAACCATCACGTCCGCGTCGCCGTGCTCGATCATGCGAGCAGACAGGCCCACCGCGTGCAGGCCGGTGGTGCAGGCGGTGACCACCGCCAGGTTGGGGCCCTTCATTCCGTAGAGAATGGACAGGTTGCCGGAAATCATGTTGATGATGGAACCCGGGATGAAGAAGGGAGAAATCTTCCGCGGACCGGATTCCATCAGCAGGCCGTGCGTCTCCTCGATCAGCGGCAAACCGCCGATGCCGGAACCGATATTGATGCCGATGCGCTCGGCATTGGCTTCGGTGACTTCGATGCCCGAGTCGCGTATCGCCTGGATGCCGGCAGCCATGCCGAACTGGATGAAGACATCCATACGGCGCGCTTCTTTCGGGTTGAGGTATTGCCCCACGTCGAAATTCTTGACTTCGCCCGCCATGCTGGAGGCGAAGGACGTTGGATCGAAGCGGGTAATCCGGGCGATGCCGGTGCGACCGGCAACCAGATTGTCCCAGGCTTCCGGGATGGTATTGCCGACCGGAGAGACGATCCCCAGGCCGGTGACGACGACGCGACGTTTGGACAAAAGTCAGTCCTTCTTGATTGACCCGGCACGAGAAGGGTTGAAGGGAGCGCGTGGATTGCATTCCCTCCGTACCACCGCGAGCGCTGCATGTGCCGAATCGATAAACATTGAAAACTGCGCTCTATCGATCCGGCTCGACGAACCGGACGGAGGTCATCGAGCTGGATTCAATAGCGGGTGAACGATCAGCTCGAATGGCTGTTAACGTAGTCGATCGCCTGCTGGACGGTGGTGATTTTTTCCGCGTCTTCGTCGGGGATTTCGCAGCCGAATTCCTCTTCCAGCGCCATCACCAGCTCAACCGTGTCGAGCGAGTCAGCGCCCAGGTCGCCGACGAAGGAAGACTCGTTCTTGATGTCTGCCTCGTTGACGCCCAATTGCTCGGCGACGACTTTAATTACACGCTGTACGTTATCCATTACTGATCCTCTCTTGAAATAAGGCCTCAACGAAATTGAAGCCGGACGATTTTACCAAATATTGTGGCCAATCACGCCATGTACATGCCGCCGTTGACGTGCAGGGTGGTGCCCGAAATATAGCCGGCGGCAGGCGACGCCAGGAAGGCGACGGCCTGGGCGATGTCTTCCGCTGCGCCCAGCCGCCCCAACGGGATATGGGCCAGCAAGGCCTGGCGCTGCGCGTCCGGCAGCGCGCGCGTCATGTCGGTATCGATGAAGCCCGGCGCCACGCAGTTGACGGTGATGTTGCGGCTGCCGACTTCGCGCGCCAGCGACTTGGTGAAGCCCATGATGCCGGCCTTGGCTGCGCTGTAATTGGTCTGCCCGGCATTGCCCATGGCGCCGACCACCGAGGCGATGGAAATGATGCGCCCGCTGCGCGCCTTCATCATCGCGCGCAGCACGGCACGCGACAACCTGAAAACGGACGTGAGGTTGGTCGCCAGGATGTCGTCCCACTCCTCGTCCTTCATCCGCATCAGGAGGTTGTCGCGGGTGATGCCGGCGTTGTTGACCAGAATGCCGATGGCTCCAAAATCCTTTTCGATCGCCGCGATGACGGCGTCGACTTCGGCCGCGTCGGTGACGTTGAGCTTCATGCCGCCGCCCTGGATGCCGGCCGCAGCGAGGTAATCGCTGATCGTCTGCGCACCTTTATCGCTGGTGGCGGTGCCGACCACGGTGGCGCCGGCCTGGCCGAGCGCCAGTGCAATCGCCTGGCCGATTCCGCGGCTGGCGCCGGTCACCAGCGCGATGTGTCCTTGCAGCATGTTGTCTCCTGTCAGTTGTTCAATGCAGCTTGCAGGCTGGCTTCATCCACCAGCGCCAGCGCAGGCAGGCTGTCGTCGATGCGCTTGTTGAGGCCCGCCAGCACCTTGCCGGGACCGCATTCGATCACGCGGTCGATACCGGCGACCTTCAGCGCCTGCACCGTCTCGACCCAGCGCACCGGGGTATGCAACTGTTTCGCCAGTGCGACACGAATCGCGTCCGCGTCGGCGTGGCTTCGCACATCGGTATTGTGCAGCACCGGAATTGCAGGCGCTGTGATCGTTATAGCGTGCAGATGCGCCAGCAGCTTCTCGGCGGCGGGCCGCATCAGCGAGGAATGCGACGGCACGGAAACCGGCAGCGGCAAGGCGCGCTTGGCGCCCTTTTCCTTCGCCAGCGCCATGGCGCGCTCGACCGCGGCCTTGTTGCCGGCGATCACCACCTGGCCGGGCGAATTGAGGTTGACCGCTTCGACCACCTCGCCTGCTGCCGCCTCATTGCAGACCGCACGCACGGTATCGTCGTCGAGTCCCAGAATCGCCGCCATCGCGCCGACGCCTTCGGGAACGGCAGCCTGCATCGCCTCGGCGCGGAAACGCACCAGCCGGATCGCATCGGCAAAACCCAGCGCACCTGCCGCGACCAGCGCGGCGTATTCGCCCAGGCTGTGGCCAGCCAGCAGCGCCGGCATCGCGCCGCCCGCCGCCTGCCACACGTGCCAGGCGGCGATGTCGGCCGCCAGCATCACGGGCTGGGTGTTGACCGTCTGGTTGAGCAGCTCGGCCGGGCCGTCGGTCACCAGCGCCCACAGGTCCTGGCCCAGCGCATCGGAGGCTTCGGCGAAGGTGGCGCGCGCTTCGGCGCGATCGCCCCAGCCCTGCATCATGCCGACCGATTGCGAGCCCTGTCCGGGGAATACGAATGCGAGTTTCATGACGTGTCTTTCTTAGTACTTCAGAAGCGCTGAGCCCCAGGTGAAGCCGCCGCCGAAGGCTTCCATCAGCACCGTCTGGCCGCGCTGGATGCGCCCGTCGCGCACCGCCACGTCGAACGCCAGCGGCACTGAGGCGGCCGAGGTGTTGCCGTGGCCGGCCACGGTGGTGACG
>DASVPF010000210.1:0-2251 GCA_036382965.1 Thiobacillus sp. | reverse complement strand
CAGCCAGGGCAGCCTCACCGGCGAATCCCTCCCCGTCGAAAAATTCCACGAGCCCGAGACCGCACCCGCCGCCTCGCCCACCGAACTCAACAACGTTTGCTTCATGGGCACCAGCGTCGAAAGCGGCACCGCCACCGCCGGCGCCTACGTCAACAAGGGCGACGACATCGTGCGGCTGGACGCGCTCGACACGCTGAAGCTGGAAGTGCCGGTGCCCGAAATCGATCTGCCGCTGGTGCGTCTCGGCCTGCCGGTCAAGGTCACGATCGATGCGCTGCCGGGACAGGTATTCAGCGGCAAGGTGCACGCCATCGATCCCGTGGTCGATCCGGTCAGCCGCAACGTGCGGGTGCGCGCACGCATCGCCAACCCCGCCGGCACCCTGAAACCCGGCATGTTCGCCCGCGTCGTCGCCGACCTCGGCGGCAAGACCCAGGCCATTCTGCTGCCCGAGCAGGTCATCGTGCCGCGCGCGGACGGCAACTATGTTTTTCTCGCCGTCAACGGCAAGGCCGACCTGCGCAAGGTGACGCTGGGCAAGCGCGAACCCGGCCGGGTCGAAATCGTCTCCGGCGTTGCGGCGGGTGATACCGTCGTCCTCGACGGCCAGATCAAGCTGCGCCCCGGCGTGCCGGTCGTCACGCTGGAGCAGGCGGCGTTGATGATGAAAAAGCAGGCCGGCAAGCCTGCGGCGAAATAGGGCTATCTGAACAAAAGGGCGCGGAGGAAACCCATCTCCGGTTTTTTTTCTCCGTATCCTCCGCGTCCTCCCTGTAAAACGCTTTTGAATCCGGACACCCCATGATCCTCTCCGACATCTCCATCCGCCGTCCGGTGCTGGCCACCGTGATGAGCCTGCTCATCATGCTGATCGGCCTGATTGCCTTCGACCGCCTGCCGGTGCGCGAATACCCCAACATCGACGCCCCGGTGGTGTCGGTGCGCACCGTCTACCCCGGCGCCTCGGCCGAGGTGATGGAAAGCCAGATCACCAAGCCGCTGGAGGATTCGCTGTCCGGCATCGAGGGCATCCGCACCATCAAATCGGTGAGCCGCGAGGAAGTCAGCCAGATCACGGTGGAGTTCGTGCAGTCGCGCGACCCCGAGGCCGCCGCCAACGACGCCCGCGACCGCGTGGCGCGGGTGCGCGGACAACTGCCCACCGAAGCCGACGACCCGGTGGTGGCGAAGATCGAGGCCGACGCCCAGGCCATCATCTGGCTGGCGTTTTCCAGCGACCGCCAGTCGCCGCTGCAAATTACCGATTACGCCGACCGCGTGGTGGCCGACCAGCTGAAAACCCTGCCGGGCGTGGCCTCGGTCATCATCGGCGGCGAACGCCGCTACGCCATGCGCATCTGGCTCGACCCCAGCCGCATGGCCGCGCTGGGGGTAACGGTGCAGGACGTGGAAGGCGCGCTCCGCAGCCAGAACACCGAACTGCCGTCGGGCCGCATCGAAAGTCAGACGCGCGAATTTTCCGTGCTGGCCGAGACCGACCTGAAGACGCCAGCCGAATTCGAGCGCGTCGTCATCCGCGACAACGGCGGCGTGCTGGTGCGGCTGGCCGACATCGGCCGCGCCGAAGTCGGCGCCGAGGACGAGCGCAGCATCCTGCGCGTCAACGGCCGCGCGGCCGTGGGCCTCGGCATCGTCAAGCAGTCGACCGCCAACACGCTCGCCGTCGCACAAGCAGTCAAGGCCGAACTGCCGCGGCTGCAGGCCGCCCTGCCGCCCGGCATGCAGCTCAAGGTGGGCTTCGACAGCTCGATCTTCATCGAGAAATCGATCGACGCCGTGTACAAGACCATGTTCGAGGCGATGGTGCTGGTGGTCGGCGTCATCTTTCTGTTCCTGCGCAACGGGCGCGCCACGCTGATTCCCTTCGTCACCATCCCGGTGTCGCTGATCGGCGCCTTCATCTTCCTCTATGCCATGGGCTTCACCATCAACGTGCTGACCCTGCTGGGGCTGGTGCTGGCGATCGGTCTGGTGGTGGACGACGCCATCGTCATGCTGGAAAACATCTATCGCCACATGGAAGAAGGCATGCCGCCCTACGAAGCCGCGCTGAAAGGCGCCAGGGAAATCGGCTTCGCGGTGATGGCGATGACGCTCACGCTGGCCGCGGTGTTCGCGCCGCTCGCGTTCGCCGAGGGCCATACCGGCAAGCTGTTCACCGAATTCGCGCTGACCGTGGCGTCGGCAGTGCTGGTATCCGGCTTTGTCGCGTTGACGCTGACGCCGATGA
>DASVPF010000209.1:0-2257 GCA_036382965.1 Thiobacillus sp. | reverse complement strand
GACCGTGCCTTGAAGGGCGGCCAGCTCGCCACGCCGTATGCGCTGCAGGCCGAAGACTGGCCGCTGTTCGCCGGCGTCGAGGCCGAGCGCATGGAGCGCCGCACTTGAAGGGGATCCATACCCTGAAGGGTACAAATGCCGGCTGATCAGGCCGCCGGCCTGCGGCGGCGCAGCGGCCGGCAAGCGCCGCGTTGCATCCATGGTTGGTTCGACTCCGCCGAATCCGCGCCCCGGCTGGCGCAGGCGCTGCATCGATGCGGCTGGACTGTGCTGCTGGTCGATAGCTGCGGGCGGCTATTCGCCGATTCGCCCACCCGCAGCCTGTTCGACTGGCGCCAGCAGCTGGAACGCGGCCAGTTGCACCGGCTGCCGCTGCCGTACGGCGATGGCTGGCATGCGCCGGGCGCCCGGGCGGACGAACCCGCGCTGGTGCGCGTGGCGCAGGGCTACGACTGTGCCGTGTTCGACGCGGGGCCGAACGCGGCCAGCCTGGCGCGGATGCCGGGCGCCGACCACGCCATGGTCGTCGAGGTGAACGCGACGCACGAATCGATGCAACGCGGCTACGCACTTCTCAAAACCCTGTCTCATTTGCAGGGTGCGATGCGCGTCGGCCTGGCGGGCGATGCGGCCGCCTGCCAGCGCGTACGCGCCGCATGCGTGCAATTTCTGGACGCGCGATTCGCGCGGGCCATCGACAGCGCGGCGCACGAAGATGATGCATTTGCCGCGCTTGCCGCTAGAATGACGGGCGAGGAGACGGGTCTGACGACTCGTTATAAAACAGGGACAAACCCGAATCATGGCTGGTAAACCCTCGTCGCAAGACGAACAAATCACTAAATATGCGCCGCTGGTCAAGCGCATTGCATATCACATGATGGCGCGCCTGCCCGCCAGCGTCGAGGTCGACGATCTCATCCAGGTCGGCCTGATCGGGCTGATGGACGCGGTCGGGCGTTTCGACGGCGCCCAGGGCGCGCAGTTCGAATCCTATGCCACCCAGCGCATCCGCGGCGCCATGCTCGACGAATTGCGCGAAGCCGATTGGCTGCCGCGCCATGTGCGGCAGAAATCGCGGCAGATCGAGGCCGCTATCCATCGGCTTGAACAGCGTCACGGCAAGTCACCCTCCGAGCAGGAAATTTCGGCCGAGCTCGGCATGCCGATCGATCAGTATCAATCCATGCTGGGCGACGTGAAGTGCTCCCAGCTGCTGTACTACGAAGACTTCTCCGACGAGGACAGCGCGAGCTTCCTCGAGCGCTATCTGGTCGACGGCAGCAGCGACCCGCTGGCCGTACTGGAAGACGAAGGCTTCCGCGACAGCCTGATCAAGGCGATCCACCACCTGCCCGAGCGCGAACGCAGCATGATGGGCATGTACTACGAACAGGACATGAACCTGAAGGAAATCGGCGCGGTCCTCGGCGTGTCCGAGTCGCGCGTGTGCCAGCTGCATTCGCAGGCGGTGGCGCGGCTGCGTACCCAGCTCAAAATCTGGAAAGACTGACGGCAGGCAGCCTTCCTGCTGCAACAGGCTCCGAATCCGCGATAATGGCGGCTTGTTTATCCAGCCAGCATCAGCCGTCATGAGCCAAGCCTCCACAAAAAACGCAGCCAAGAAAAAAGCCCTCGATTACCATCGCCTGCCCAGGCCCGGCAAGCTCTCGGTCGAATCGTCCAAACCCTGTGCCACGCAGGAAGATTTGTCTTTGGCCTACACGCCCGGCGTGGCGCAGCCCGTGCTGGAAATCGCGAAGAATCCCAAGACCGCGTACGACTACACCAACAAGGGCAACCTGGTCGCGGTGATCACCGACGGCACCGCGATCCTGGGACTGGGCAACCGTGGCCCGCTCGCCGCCAAGCCGGTGATGGAAGGCAAGGCCGTGTTGTTCAAGCAGTTCGCCGGCATCGACGTGTTCGACATCGAAGTCAACGCCAAGACCCCGCAGGACTTCATCAAGGTGGTCGAAGCCATCGCCCCTACCTTCGGCGGCATCAACCTCGAGGACATCGCCGCGCCGCACTGCTTCGAAATCGAAGCCGCGCTGAAGAAGTCGCTCGACATCCCGGTGTTCCACGACGACCAGCACGGCACCGCCGTCATCATCTGCGCCGGCCTCATCAACGCCCTGCACGTGCAGGGCAAGACGCTGGACAGCGCGAAGATCGTCTGCCTCGGCGCGGGTGCCGCGGGCATCGCCTGCCTCGACCTCCTGGTGAGTCTGGGGATCCGGCGCGAGAGCATCTG
>DASVPF010000208.1:0-2712 GCA_036382965.1 Thiobacillus sp. | reverse complement strand
GAGCGCATCAGCACCACGCCGATGACGAAAATCCACAGGATCAACCAGCTAGGATGGCCGCTGCTGGCCAGCCATTGCGCCCACAGCGTGGGCCAGAGCAGCAGCAGGATGCCGATCGGTTTGTCGAGCCGCATCAGTTTTTCGTAAAGGGACAGGCGTTCGCTCAGGGTCATAAGAGGGCAGGCAGAAAGACTTCGGTGACCAGCAACGGATGACCGTCGAGACAGAACACCGAGCGGCGCGCCCACAGATAAGGTGCGGTGAGCCCAGTGTGGCGCCTCGCCGCGCGATAGAGCGGATGGCGTGCGTCGAGTCGGCGACTCGTCAGCCCGAGTCGACGGATACGCGGATCGGTAAACAGCGCTTCCCCCAGGGGTTGCGTTCCCAGCCGGGTGATGCCGCACCAGTCGCCACGCAGGCTGGTGCGGGGCAGCACGCTATGGGCAAACACCCGACTGCGCCCGCCGCCCATGAGCAGGACCTCGCGCACGTAGGCCTGCGCTTTGGGGCGCAGGCGCAATGCCTGGGTTTCGTCGAGAAACGGCAGCGCGAACCCGCGCGCGACCGGGCTAACCCTGAAATCGGCGTGGCGCGCCTTCAGGCGCCGGCTGAGCGAGCCGCGGTCCGACAGCCAACCACGCAGCGCGCGCGGGGCGCGGAAAGGATGCGTCAGCCAGCCGTGCTGCAGGCTGAGGTGGCGGCGGGGATCGTGCCGTGAAGCGATCACTGCGGAGTCCAAGACAAAACGTGCATTATGCCAAGCAGCGGAGACATTCGGACAGTGCTAGCATGGCGACCGCATTCCAACGATACCAAACAAGGAGACCGAATGCCTTTGCGATGCCGTTTTGCTTGTGCAAGCTTGACGATGACCTTGCTGTTCTTATCGGGCTGTTCGACCAGTCAGCTGGTCGCGCGCGGCGCGTCGCCGTTGATCGACCACGGCGTGGCGGCGATGAATCGTGAAACCGATCTCGAACTCGCGCGCGTCAGCATCCCGGCCAACCTCAAGATGATCGAAGCGCTGTTGCTCGCCGACCCCGACAACGCGGCATACCGGGTGCAGGCGGCGATGGGGTTTTATGGGTATGCATTGGGCTTTGTCGAAGCCGACGACCGCGATCGCGCCGCTGCGCTGTATCAACGTGCGCGCGCTCACGCCCTGGTCGCGCTCGATCGCGCGGGGATGACGCAGGCCACGCTCGCGGGCGACGCGGCGGGTTTTGAGCAGGCTCTGGCGAGGCTCGACGCGCGTGCGGTCCCCGCATTGTTCTGGACCGCGGCAAGCTGGGGGAAGTGGATCGAACTGCAACTCGACGACCCGGCGCGGCTGGCCGAACTGCCGCGCGTCGAGGCGATGATGCAGCGTGTCCTTGCGTTGGACGAAACGTATTATCACGCCGGCGCCCACCTGTTTTTCGGCGCGTATTACGGCGGACGCGCGCCCATGTTTGGCGGCGATTTCGCCCGCGCGGCACGGCATTTCGACCGCGCTGCCGCGCTCAACCAGAACCGCTTGCTGTTGGTCGAGGTGTATCGTGCGCGTTATCTGCTGCGGCAAATGGGCGATCGCGTGGCGTTTCACGCGACGCTGAGTCGCGTGCTCGACGCGCCTGCCGGTTCCGACCCCGAACTCAATCTTGCCAACGCGCTGGCCAAGAAGCAGGCCGCCGCGTTGCTCAGCCAGGAAGGTGATTTATTCTGATGCGTAGAATCCTGCTCAAAATCGTGTGCGCGTGTGCGCTATGGGGGGCGACCGTCGCCCATGCGACCGACGCCTACGTGCTCAAATTTGCCACGCTCGCGCCGCCGGGCTCGACCTGGATGAAAGCCTTCGACGCCTGGGGCAAGGAGCTGGCAGCCAAAAGCCAGGGCCGGTTGACGGTCAAGTTCTACCCCGGCGGCATTTCGGGCGACGAGCCCGACATGCTGAAGAAAATCCGCTTCGGCCAGTTGCAGGGAGCGGCGCTGTCGGGCCACGGCATCGGCGAAATCTTTCCGCCCGCGCGCATTCTCGAAACCCCCTTTCTGTTCCGCGATCACGCCGAAATCGACGCCGTGCGCGCCCGGATCCAGCCGGTGATCGACGCCGGGTTCCGCGCGAATCAGTACGAGCTCGTCGCCTGGATGGAAGTGGGCAACATCCATTTCTTCTCGACCAAGCCGCTGGCGAATCTGGATGAACTGGGCCACCGCCGCATCTGGCAATGGCAGGGCGACCGCTTCATCGATGCGTTTTTCAACGCCAACGGCTGGTCGCCGGTGACGCTGCCGATCACCGAGGTCTACACCGGGCTGTCGACCGGACTCGTCGACACCGTGGTGAGCACGCCGCTCGCCAGCATTGCGCTGCAATGGGCGGGCAAGACGCCCTACATGAGCACGCAGCCGATGGCGACGGGGATCGGCGCGGTGGTGGTGTCGGGCAAGTTCTACGCTGGGTTGCCCGCCGATCTGCAAGCGCTGCTGAAAAGTACGGGCGCGCCGCTTTCGCAAAGACTGATTGCCGATACCCGGCGCGACGACCTGAAATCGCTCGCGGTGCTGGCGAAAAGCACGCAGCCGATGGCGGGTTTGCAAAAGATCGACCTCGCCGAGCAGCTTGCGCTCTCACGCAAGACCGTCGGCGCGCTGGAAGCCAGTCATTACCTGTCTGCCGAACTCGACCGGCAGGTGGACGCCGCATTGACCCAATATCACAGCGGCAGGAAA
>DASVPF010000207.1:0-5368 GCA_036382965.1 Thiobacillus sp. | reverse complement strand
GGAGTAAACAATGAAGCGCATGCTTTTCAACGCAACCCAGGCGGAAGAACTCCGGGTTGCCATCGTCGACGGACAGAAGCTCGTCGACCTTGACATCGAGTCCGCCAGCAAGGAACAACGCAAGGGCAATATCTACAAGGGGGTCATCACCCGCGTCGAGCCCAGCCTGGAAGCCGCATTCGTCGATTACGGCTGCGAGCGCCACGGCTTTCTGCCGTTCAAGGAAATTTCCCGTGCCTGCCTGCCCGGCAACGGCCGCGTCCCCGAAAACCTGAAGGAGGGCCAGGAACTGCTGGTCCAGGTGGAGAAGGACGAACGTGGCAACAAGGGCGCGGCGCTCACCACCTACGTCTCGCTGGCCGGCCGCTACGTCGTGCTGATGCCGACCAACCCGCGCGGCGGCGGCGTCTCGCGCCGCATCGAAGGCGAAGAGCGCAACGAACTGCGCGACACCCTGGCACAGCTCGACATTCCCGAAGGCATGAGCCTGATCGCCCGCACCGCCGGCATCGGCCGTACTGCCGAGGAATTCCAGTGGGACCTGAACTACCTGCTGAGCCTGTGGAAGGCCATCGACGGCGCGTCCGGCTCGCAAAAAGGCGCGTTCCTGATCTACCAGGAAGGCAGCCTGGTGATCCGCGCCATCCGCGACTATTTCTCGGCGGACATCGGCGAGATCCTGATCGACACCGACGACATCTACGAACAGGCGCAGCAGTTCATGGCGCACGTGATGCCGGCCAACGTCAACAAGGTCAAGCTCTATCGCGACGACGTGCCGCTGTTCTCACGCTTCCAGATCGAGCACCAGATCGAGTCCGCCTATTCGCGCCAGGTCAACCTGCCGTCGGGCGGCGCCATCGTGATCGACCATACCGAAGCGCTGGTGTCGGTCGACGTCAACTCGGCGCGCGCCACCAAGGGCAGCGACGTCGAGCAGACCGCCTACAACACCAACCTCGAAGCGGCCGACGAAATCGCCCGCCAGATGCGCCTGCGCGACCTCGGCGGCCTGATCGTGATCGATTTCATCGACATGGAAAACCCCAAGCATCAGCGCGAAGTCGAGAACCGCCTGCGCGATGCCCTGCATCACGACCGCGCCCGCGTGCAGACCGGCAAGATCTCGCGCTTCGGCCTGCTGGAGATGTCGCGCCAGCGGCTGCAGCCCTCGCTCGGCGAAACCAGCTACAACCCCTGCCCGCGCTGTCACGGCACCGGCCACATCCGCGGCACCGAATCGTCGGCGCTGCACATCCTGCGCATCCTGCAGGAAGAGGCGATGAAGGAAAACACCGGCGCGGTGCACGTGCAACTGCCGGTCGACGTCGCCACCTTCCTGCTGAACGAAAAGCGCGTCGACATCCACACCGTCGAATCGCGCCTCAAGGTGAACGTGGTGTTGATCCCCAACATCCAGATGGAAACCCCGCACTACACCCTCACCCGTCTGCGCCACGACGAACTCAATCTGGGCGGCGTGGCCGAGCCGAGCTACAAGCTGGCGACCCTGCCGGAAGCCGAAGCTGCCTACCAGACTGCGCAGGAAGCCACCCCGGCGCGCCAGGTGGCCGCCGTCAAATCGATTGCGCCACCGCAGCCCGTTCCGGCGGCACGTCCGGTCGTGCCGGCCACGCCCCCGGCCCAGGCCCAGGGTGGCGTTGGCGTGTTCGAGCGTATCTTCGGCTGGTTCAAGAAACGGGGCGAAGAAGCGCCCGCCGCCGAAGCCGCACCTGCAGCCGAGTCCGTTCCAGCCCTCGCACGCAGCGAGCGGCCGAGCGAGCGCCGCGAACGCAAGCCTGGCCAGCGCCGCGGTCGCGGCGAAGGCCGGGGTGAAGCTCGCGGCGGCGAAGCCCGCCAGAACGAGCCGCGTCAGGCCGAAGCGCGCGGGAGCGAAGTCCGTGGCGGGGAATCGGCCAAACCACCGCGCCCGCCGCGTCAGCCCAAGCCGCGTCCCGAAGCCGACGCCGCGCCGCGTGCGCTTGAGCCGGTCGAAGCGCCGCGCGAACCCGGCAGCGAAGAAAAACGCGAATCGCGCAGCCGCCGCGGCCGCGGCAATCGCCGCCCGCGCGAAGCCCGTCCGGAAAGCGCCGAGACCGCCGCTGCAGGCACGTCGATGGCGACGATCGAGGTCGCCTCGGCACCCGCAGCCGAAAGGGCACCCGCGACCTTCCACGCGATCGTCGAAATTGCACGCGCCCCCAACGCTGCGCCGGCGCAGCAGGCCTTGCAACTGGAAGCCACGACTCAGCCGCAGGTATCCCAGCCGGCTGGCGTGACCGCCTCGCCCGACGCCATCCTGGCCAATCTGGCGGCCAGCGCCGCCAACCTGCAGCAAGTGGAAACGCAAGCCGCAGCGGCCAGCATGGCGGATACGGACGCGACCCACCGCCCACGCCGCCGCCGTCGCCCTGCCGCCAAACCGGCCGAGACCGGGGCAGTCAGCCTGATGCAGGTGGAAACCACGGCTCCGCTCAGCAACCCACAGGTCGAGGCCGCCGCATCGGCGGCGCCCCATCCGACCCGGCGGCGTACGCGCCCGCAGGTGAACGCGCCCCAGGAACCCTTGGTGCAGGTGGAAACCCAGGCGAAATAAAGCCTGAGCTACAGAAACAACGAGGGCCGCTTGATGCGGCCCTCGTTGTTTTTGCAGCGACAAGCGATCAGCTGCCTGAACGCATTTTCACCTGGGTGTCGCCGGTGATGTCCCGGATCAGGCCCTGCACCGCATCCTCGATCATGTCGAGGTTTTCCTCGAAACCCTGAGCGCCGCCGTAATACGGATCGACCACGTCGAGGTTGGGATACTTGCGGCTGAACGACAGCAGGCGCCGGATCTTGCCGCGATGCTGCGCCGGTGCGCGCTCGATCAGGCGGTCGTAATTGTCGCCGTCCATCACCAGGAGGTAATCGAAGGCCTCGAAATCCTCGTCCGCCACCTTGCGCCCGCGCAACCGGCTGATGTCCACGCCGCGCCGGCGCACTGCCTGCTGTGCGCGCGGATCGGGCGGCGAGCCGACGTGATAGGCGTGGGTGCCGGCGGAATCCACCTCGACGTGCCGGTCGAGGCCGGCATCCTGCAAGGCCTTGCGCAGCATGCCTTCCGCCATCGGCGAGCGGCAGATGTTGCCCATGCAGATCATCAAAACTTTAGTCATGTTCTTCCACACCCCTTATTGATCCGAAATGCACAATCTCTGTCACGGCCCTATCCGCAGAAACCGCTTCATCTCATGACACCCCTGCTCGTTTCGGATCAATAACAATTTAATCTCGGCTGTGTTGTTCAGGTTGATTCAAGAACTTGAATCAACCATGAACAACACCTGCTTGAGTTCCTTCAACTGGTCGCGAAGTTCCGCAGCCTTCTCGAATTCCAGATTCTTCGCCGCATCCAGCATGTTCTTTTCCAGCTTCTTGATTCTTTTCGTCAGGGTTTTCTCGTCCAGTACCTTGTAAGCGGCCACCGTCTGCGCGGCCTTGAGTTCCTGACGCGTGGCGTCGGCGTCGTAGACGCCGTCGATGATGTCCTTGATGCGTTTGACCACGCCGCGCGGGGTGATGCCGTGCTCGACGTTGAAAGCGACCTGCTTGGCGCGGCGGCGGTCGGTTTCGTCCATCGCCCGCCGCATTGAATCGGTGATCCTGTCGGCATAGAGGATCGCGCTGCCGTGCAGATGGCGCGCAGCGCGGCCGATGGTCTGGATCAAGGACCGTTCGGAGCGCAGGAAGCCTTCCTTGTCGGCGTCGAGGATCGCCACCAGCGACACTTCGGGGATGTCCAGGCCCTCGCGCAGCAGGTTGATACCGACCAGCACGTCGAATTCGCCCAGCCGCAAATCGCGGATGATCTCGACGCGCTCGACGGTGTCGATGTCCGAGTGCAGGTAGCGCACACGGACGCCATGCTCGGCGAGGTAATCGGTGAGGTCCTCGGCCATGCGCTTGGTCAGCGTGGTCACCAGCACGCGCTCGCCGGCTTCAACGCGCTTCCTCGCCTCGCTCATCAGATCGTCGACCTGCGTCGCCACCGGCCGCACCTCGACCAGCGGATCGACCAGACCGGTCGGGCGCACCAGTTGCTCGACCACCTGGCCCGCGTGCTCGGCCTCGTACTTGGCCGGTGTCGCCGAAACGAACACGGTTTGCGGCATCAACGCCTCGAATTCCTCGAACTTGAGCGGGCGGTTGTCGAGCGCCGACGGCAGGCGGAAGCCGTAATCGACCAGATTTTCCTTGCGCGAACGGTCGCCCTTGTACATGCCGCCGATCTGCGTCACGGTGACGTGCGACTCATCGATGATCATCAGCGCATCCTTCGCCAGATAGTCGATCAGCGTCGGCGGCGGCTCGCCCGGCTTGCGCCCGGACAGGTGACGCGAGTAGTTCTCGATGCCCTTGCAGAATCCGAGTTCGACCATCATTTCGAGGTCGAAGCGGGTGCGCTGCTCGAGCCGCTGCGCCTCGACCAGCTTGTTGTTGGCGTAGTACCACTCCAGCCGCTCGCGCAGCTCGACCTTGATCTGCTCGATCGCGCGCAGCGTGGTTTCGCGCGGCGTGACGTAATGGCTCGACGGGAACACGGTGAAGCGCGCCACTTTCGACAGGATCTGCCCGGTGAGCGGGTCGAACAGGTGCAGGGTCTCCACCACGTCGTCGAATAGTTCGACCCGGATCGCGGTTTCGGCGTGTTCCGCCGGGAAGATATCGATGACGTCGCCGCGCACCCGGAACACACCGCGCTTGAACTCGATGTCGTTACGGTCGTACTGCATCTGCGTCAGCCGCGTAATGATGTCGCGTTGCGTCATCTTCTCGTTCTCGCGCAAGAGCAGAATCATGCTGTGATAGTCGGACGGATCGCCGATACCGTAGATCGCCGACACGGTGCAGACGATCACGGTGTCGCGCCGCTCCAGCAGCGACTTGGTCGCGGAGAGCCGCATCTGCTCGATGTGCTCGTTGATGCTGGAGTCTTTTTCGATAAACAAATCGCGCGCCGGCACGTAGGCTTCGGGCTGGTAGTAATCGTAGTAGGAGACGAAATACTCGACCGCGTTTTCCGGAAAGAACTCGCGCATCTCGGAATACAGCTGCGCCGCCAGCGTCTTGTTCGGCGCCATGACGAGCGCCGGGCGCCCCAGCCGCGCGATGACGTGGGCCATGGTGTAGGTCTTGCCCGAGCCGGTCACCCCGAGCAGGGTCTGGTACGCCAGGCCGTCCTCGATGCCCTCGACCAGCCGGGCGATGGCCTGCGGCTGGTCGCCTGCCGGCGGGAACGGCTCGAACAAACGGAACGGGCTATTGGGGAAGGTGAGGAACACGGGCGGTCTGACGCAAAGCAATCGAGTATTGTAGCCGAAGCGGT